>DNXA01000275.1:4649-5968 GCA_003506065.1 Actinomycetota bacterium | reverse complement strand
GACATCGCCATCACCATGGTCGAGGCCGAAGCCACTTCGCGCACCATTGAACTGATCGCTGGTGGAGCAACTGCTCCGACCGAGGAGGTTGTGGCCCAGGGACTGGAAGCCTCCAAGGCATTCATCCGCGTGCTGTGCGATGCCCAGGTTGAGCTTGCCGCAATGGCATCCAAGCCAACTGGTCACTTCCCGGTCTTCTTGGACTATGAGGATGACGCCTACGAGGCAGTTGCTGCCATTGCCACAGATTCAGTCGCCCAGGCACTGACCATTCTTGGCAAGGCCGAGCGCGAGGATCGCCTTGATGCGATCAAGGGCGAGGTCCTTGCTGAAATCGGCGAGCAGTTCGCAGGTCGTGAGAAGGAGCTGTCCGCAGCCCTTCGCTCAGTGACCAAGAACTGTGTCCGCGAGCGTGTGCTGCGCGACAAGATCCGCATCGATGGACGCGGGCTTACCGATATCCGTACCTTGTCCGCAGAGGTGCAGGTCATCCCGCGCGTTCACGGTTCAGCACTGTTCGAGCGCGGCGAGACCCAGATCCTGGGTGTCACCACCTTGAACATGCTGCGCATGGAGCAGCAGCTTGACACTCTCAATCCTGAGAATCGCAAGCGCTACATGCACAACTACAACTTCCCGCCGTACTCCACTGGTGAGACGGGCCGAGTGGGTTCACCCAAGCGTCGTGAGATCGGGCATGGTGCGCTCGCAGAGCGTGCACTCGTGCCAGTGCTTCCTTCGCGCGAGGAGTTCCCGTACGCGATTCGCCAGGTCTCTGAGGCACTGAGCTCAAACGGCTCAACCTCAATGGGCTCGGTGTGCGCCTCGACGATGTCGCTGCTGAATGCAGGTGTGCCACTGAAGGCACCTGTTGCGGGTATTGCGATGGGTCTGATCTCCGGTGTTGTCGACGGCAAGCAGGAGTACGTGGCCATCACGGACATCCTGGGTGCTGAAGATGCCTATGGCGATATGGACTTCAAGGTCGCTGGAACCAAGGATTTCGTCACCGCATTGCAGTTGGACACCAAGCTCGATGGCATTCCGGCATCGGTGCTTGCAGGTGCCTTGAACCAGGCTCGCGACGCTCGTCTGACCATCCTTGAGGTGATGGCCGAGGCCATCGATGCCCCTGATGAGATGGCAGCAACCGCGCCGCGCGTGATCAGCATCCAGGTCCCAGTGGACAAGATCGGTGAGGTGATCGGGCCAAAGGGCAAGATCATCAATCAGATCCAGGAAGAGACTGGCGCTGACATCACCATCGAGGATGACGGCACGATCTACATCGGGGCGACCGATGGCCCATCGGCCGAGGC
>DNXA01000275.1:0-4576 GCA_003506065.1 Actinomycetota bacterium | reverse complement strand
CTGGTGCCTGGCAAGGACGGACTGCTGCACATCTCCGAGGTCAAGAAGCTTGCCGGTGGCAAGCGAATCGAGGCTGTGGAAGATGTGCTCAAGGTCGGCGACAAGGTCGAGGTTGAAATCAAGGAGATTGACCCTCGCGGCAAGCTCTCCCTTCAGCCAGTCACTGAAGCGGCCACGGCTTAATCACACATGGCACGCGCACACACCACCACTCTGCTCAGGGAGGACGACGGCAGCATTGTCTGCCGCACCGTCCTCCCTGGCGGATTGCGCGTCATCACCCAGCAGGTCCCCGGAGTTCGCTCCGCTGCATTTGGCGTTTGGGTCACCGCGGGTTCTCGCGATGAGACTCCCGCCCAACATGGTTCGGCCCATTTCCTTGAACACCTGCTGTTCAAGGGCACCACGAAACGATCCGCTTTGCAGATCTCGTCAATGGTTGATGCCGTGGGCGGCGACCTCAATGCCTTCACAGGCAAAGAGCTCACCTGCTATCACGCCAAGGCGCTTGACCGAGATCTGCCGATGATCATCGATGTCGTCTGCGACGTCGTCACCGATGCATTGCTGCGCAATGCCGACATCGAGGATGAGCGTGGAGTGATCCTCGAAGAGATCGCCATGTATGAGGATGATCCAAGTGATCTCGTCCACGACGACTTTGCCTCCCTCATGTACGGAGACTCCCCGCTGGGTCGGCCAATTCTGGGCACCACGGACTCCATCCAGCGCCTGGGTCGCACGCACGTGAAGAACTTCTATCGCAAGCATTACCAGCCTTCCTCGATGGTCGTCGCTGCAGCGGGCAACGTTGATCACGCCGATGTGGTGAAGCGTGTGCGCGCAGCCTTCGCTCCCTTCCTGGATGCCGGCGCCGAACCCAAGCCATTGCGCAGTGCCAGCACCCGTCCAGCAGTCAAGTCCGGCATCACTGTCAACTCGCGTCCAACCGAGCAGGCAAATCTCGTGCTCGGCGTGCCAGGACTGCCCCGTGGTGATGAGCGTCGATATGCGATGGCAGTCATGACGACTGCGCTCGGTGGCGGGATGAGCAGCCGAATCTTTCAGGAGGTTCGCGAGAAGCGGGGATTGGCCTATTCGGTCTACGCCTTCAGCCAGGGATTCACCGATAGCGGAATGCTCGGACTCTATGCCGGCTGTCTGCCGTCAAAGGTGCCTCTGGTCCTTGAAATCTTCCAGGAGCAGCTCGCTGATGTCGTTCGCCACGGATTGACAGCCGACGAGGTTCAGCGTGGCAAGGGACAAGTCAGCGGATCAATGGTGCTGGGCCAAGAAGACACTGGCGCCCGGATGCATCGAATCGCCAAATCCGAGCTCCAGGGTGAGCCGCTGTTGAGCATTGATCAACTCTTGAGCCAGGTTGATGACGTCACTTCAGCGCAGGTGCATGAGGTTGCCGCTGAGCTCTTCACGGCTGCCCCGAGTTTGGCTGTGATCGGTCCCTTTGACGACACAGCAGCGTTCGCGCTCAGCCACTAGGGTCACCACATGGCTGGATCCGGGCTCATTCAAGTTGGCGTGGTTGGCGCACGTGGGCGCATGGGCAGGCAGGTCGTGCAGACCATTGAAGATTCCAGTACATGCGATGTTCTGGCGGCCATTGATCAAGGTGATGACCTCAACCTCTTGAACCAATGCGATGTGATCGTCGACTTCACAACGCCAGAAGTGGTGATGGCCACTCTTGAGCATTGCATCAAGCAAGGTGTGCATTGTGTGGTGGGCACCACAGGATTCGACGATGCGCGCCTGGATCAACTTCGCACCTGGCTGACCGCAGCACCTGATGTCAACGTGCTTGTGGCTCCGAACTTCGGCATTGGCGCTGTCCTGATGATGCAATTCGCACAGCTTGCAGCGCCCTACTTCGAATCCGTTGAGATCATCGAGCTGCACCACCCGGACAAGATTGATGCTCCTTCAGGAACAGCGCGTCGCACTGCTGAGTTGATTGCACAGGCACGCCTGGAGCGCGGGGTTGGCGCTAGCCCCGATGCAACAACTCAGGAGATCGCTGGCGCCCGTGGTGCGTCTGTTGGAGACGTTCGGGTCCATTCCGTGCGCGTGCGTGGGCTTGTTGCGCATCAGGAGGTCATCTTTGGAGGCCTGGGCGAGACCCTCACGATCCGTCATGACTCGATGGATCGCAGTTCGTTCATGCCGGGTGTGCTCTTAGCAGTTGAGAACATCGCTGCTCATCGTGGCCTCACTGTTGGTCTTGACTCCTTCCTGAATTAATCATGGTGCGGCAGCGCAGTTCCCGGCAGCGCAGTGCCGTTCGTGGTGTCGAGCGCAGTCTGGTGCAAGTGGTGCTCGTCTGGGAAGCACTCTGGATGCTCTTCGAGCAGGAATTGCGTCCAACAGCCATCGCTCCTAGGTGGGTGGCGTGGGTGATCTGGTTGCTCATCGCCCTTTGGTGCGCAACAGTGCTCTCGCTCGTCGTCAATCCACGTCGCCTGAAGCTGCAACTGTGGCCCCAGATGATCGCGATTCCGATGCTCTTGGTCGCAGCTGTTGGTGTGCTCATCAGCGAACCCGCCTCGCAGATGATCGGCCTTGGCGTGCTGCTGAGCGGCCTGAGCGTGGCCTTGGTGGGGCTCCTGCTGCCTTGGCGTAATGCAGCGGGATGGCTCATCCTGGCAAGCATCGCAACGGTACTTGCCATGCCTCACGCAAGTGCCAGTGCCGAGATGCAGTTCGTCTTCGTGGTGCTTGCTGTTGGCAGTGGCGCGATCGGCATTCGGATGTCGCTCCTGTCAGCAGCTGCCCGCGAGGATCGAATTCGCGCTGAACTCCTGAACGAATTCGTGCGCTCCACGGTGCTTGAGCAGGAGGATCAAGTGCTTCAGAGGGCAGCGCAGATCCTGCACGAGAGTGTGCTGAACACCCTGGCTGCCATCGTTGCTGGCGGAGCAGTATCCGATGTGCAGACACATGAGCGTCTGCGCTCCAGGGCTCGGCAGAGTCAACTCGTCGTGCAACTGATCACTGGTGACGTGAGCGAGCTCGAGGCTGAAGCCGAAAGAGGGTGGCTGCGTGCTCTTGAGCCAGCGTTGATCGAATTGGACATCTCCGGCGTGCGTTCGAAGGTGATCGTGAGCGGTGAGGTCTCTGCCCCTGCGTTGGTGCGTGGTGTCCTGATCGGCGCGGTGAGTGAGGCGATTGCGAACGTTCAGCGTCACGCTCATGCCACATCAGTCAGCATTCGGATTGAGGAATGGATCAATGAGCAGGGCCGACCTTCGATATCAGCAGAGATCGTTGACGACGGCATTGGCTTTGAATCACCAGCAACTTCTGAACGCTTCGGGGTCGATGGTGCGATGCGAACTGCGGTTCATGGAGTTGGTGGGCGCGTGGATATTCGCAGTCGAACGGGAATCGGCACGACCGTGCGAATCCAATGGCACGACAAGGAAGAGGACTCAAGTGCAGAGCCGCTCGAATCCAGCAGATGGGATCTCGCTGGTGCTTTCGTAAGACCGGTCCTCGCGTCACTGTTGGCCTTGTCCTTCGTGTCGGTCCTTGGCGGATGGTCGCAGGATGTCAACCCGATTGCCACCGTGAGTGCCTATGCGATCGCCATGGTTCTGGCCCTGTGGTTGATGGTCGCCGCGATGCGCGGAGAGGTGGCCTGGTGGCTGACCGCACTCATCGCTGTAGGCAGTCCCGTGGTCGTCCAACTGCAGGTCAACGGCGATATCAAGACTGGCGCGGGCGTGCTGGGGGATTGGTCACCGATACTGATCCTCGGACTGCTCGTTGTGATCGCAGCGACCGGCCCCTCCTGGGCATGGGGTGCTGCTGTGCTCTCCTGGGCGATCTGCCAGTTGGTCATTGTCGGAGAGCTCGATTGGCCGGGGGTGACCGCGATCCTTCTGGCTGGCTTCTATGGCTGGTTCATGCGCCGCAGCGGCAGGACATACCGGCAGTCACTGAACGACATCGAGGCACAGGAGCATGCAGGCGTGGTGGCATCCCAGGCCATCGCGGATGCACAGACGAAGTTCCAACCCCTGATGCACACGCAGTTGGAGGCGGTTCTCGGCGGAATCGCCGAGGGCAGTCTGGAGGCCGATTCACTCGAAGTGCGACATCAATGTGCCGCCCTGGACGGCTACATCAGGGCGCTGCTGAGACTGGACCCATCGCACGACGTGCTCCATGAGGTCGCAAGCGAAGTGGCGCTGCGCGGGTATCACGCGGACTGCGTTGTCGATATCGCACTCCCGCACGTCACCGGTTGGGTTGACACCGACGGCCCAGAACTTGGCCGCCTGGCTCAGATCTGCGTGGAGGAGATGCACGGAACCACTTTGCGCGTCACTGGCGGGTTTGAGACTCCGGATGCGGTTGCCAGGTTCGTCGGCAGCTTCCCCGATACGCGCAGCGCGGCGCATGCCGCCACCGCGCTGCGCTCTCGGCTGGAGTCCTCGGTGATCCAGCTGATGGTCACAGCTGATGAATCAAGCGGATCGGTGATGGTTGAGTTGCGCAGTCGTGGATACTTCGCCAATGCGCACAGCGACGGCGGAGTGCAGTCTGGCGCTCATCG
>DNXA01000103.1 GCA_003506065.1 Actinomycetota bacterium | reverse complement strand
TCGGAGGCGATGGTGATCTTGGAGACGAAGTTCTCGTAGCCACTGAAGATGACGATCAGGATGAGATTGCCGAGCAGGGTGATGTCGAGAATCTCCAGGATGCCGATTGTGGTCTCCTGAAGGGTGGCACCGCTGATCGTGGTAGCAAGGTGCCAGAACTCCTGAAAGAACTTCAGCACGAGAATAATCAGGCCAAGGAGCAAGCCCAGGTACAGCGGTGCGAGCAACCAGCGGCTGCTGAACATCAGGTGTTCCATCACCAGTTCGACTCGGCGGGCAACATTCAACTGCGAGTGCTTGGGCTGCCCTTGCGTCATCGCGTTACTCCTGAGGTATTCGTCTTGGTGCGGATGGACAGACTACCCAAACACGCCAGTGCCACTCGAATTCAGCAGGCACTCCCCTGCGCCAGTGGTTCTCCTCATCTTGCTGGCGCAAGCATGTCCGTCACCTCTTTGCAATGGTCACGATCCAGTCGATCTGCCGCGTCACGTTGTTCTGGAATGTGGTCGTGCAGGTGTCGATCCACGCGCTTACACCGTATTCAAGGACGATCAGACTCTCGACCTCTCTGCGGCTATAGCCGTGGAGAGACAGTTCCGGGACGCCCGCAATGCGGAAATCCCCCTCGCCTGCAAATATCAGAAGCGCCTTGCCGCCCGGCCTCAGTGCGTCCACCAGCCGGGGAACTGCAATGCGAGCTTCATCGATCCCGGCGGCATCCAGCACTCCGACTGAGATCGCACACGCATAAGTCTTGGCCGGCACTTCGAATTGGGATAGACACGCCTGCTGAACATTCAAAGTGCCCGGCATTTGAGCCACCAGTGCCTGCGTGTTGGCGAGGCCGATCGACGAGCCGTCGACTCCGGTGACATTGAAGCCACGCTCCATGAGAAACAGCGCATCTGCACCGCTGCCACACCCCAGGTCCAGCGCCCAGGTACCTGGAGCAACAGGGGTGGTGAAATTGCTCAGGACGAACTGGACAACTTTCTCACGGGGGAAGCGCGGAATCTGGTTCTCGTTCCACTGGTCCCAGATTGCAGCAGACACTTGAACTCCCTGTTCGCAAATGCTCAAACAGCCTAACGACAGGAATGGACCATGTGTTCACGCTTAGGGGCTACCCGCACCTGTTCGATGACGACTCAGAGGACATCAGTAATCTCAGCCCCGGTGATTGGACGCGTGACCCACATCATTTCTTCAGGGAAGAATGCAAGATCACGAGTACGGCTCCGTAGCTCAGGGGATAGAGCAGTGGTTTCCTAAACCATTTGTCGGCAGTTCGATTCTGCCCGGGGCCACCACCTCGTTGTTTGGTTTCACTTGATCCGCGACACTCCTAGTCGGCTACTCCTGCCCCTTCTTCCGACGCGAGTAGCCTCTGCAGCCGCCTAAGGCGATGAACGACAGAGGCTTTCGGCAGATCCATGCGCATGGTTGACATGCATCTCTCAAGCCATTTTTCGCGATCTGCAAGTCGAGCAAGAGCCTTCTTGGCGTCAGTTCGTATTGCGGAGGCATACGCCACCTCGGCCTTGGCAATCGCCGCACTGAGCGCCTTTGGAGTAGGACTCATCATCGCGAGATCAATGATGTCGCGACTGAATATGCCATCGTCAGCCCATCGATCCGAGTTTGCCAAAAGCTTGCTAGCCGCCAAGTCAACGGTAGAGAGTGTCGAGACTCCGAGTACTTCATCCGAGCGTCCGGGCACATCCAAGGCGATTCGCCCTTCATGCACGATCTCAAACTTGATCTCAGTGCCTGCGACCTCCAGGCGTGTGCGAACGCCGTACTGGTCGGCACGAAGTGCACCGACTTGATTCACTGCGCGTTGCCCCCGCAGGAAGATTGCGGATAGCCCAGATGATTGGGTCAACATCTCGCGTAGATCGCGATAGCAACTGAGATCCGATACGAGGAAATCAATGTCGACGGACTCGCGATACTCACCGAATCGCAACGCGATTGCAGTGCCGCCTCCGAATAGGCAAGAGTGCCTTCGCAAGAGTGGAGCATCCAAGCAACCAAGCACTACCGCGATTCGCTGATGGTGGACTCTCTCAAACAATTTCATCCACCAAGCCCGCGCGCAAGGCATCAATGAGCGCGCGCTCTTCAACGCTCAACGCGGTCTCATCAAGATGTCGCCAATTGCGCTCATAGATATTCAGCGCTTCCCGTGGGGTGAGTTTCGCGCCTTCTCGAGCGTGCCAGGCGAGCCGCCTCAGTTGCGGATATCGATCGATTTCGATTCGAACAGGAATCCAATTTTCAAGATCTCGATCATTGGACGCGTTCGCAGTTGCCGGATCGCTCATCGGTACCCCAAGAACCTCCATCGCGCGCGCGTATGCGCCGCTTGCGACGCTGGGTTCCCCTCGTTCGATCCGGTGCCAAGTCACGCGGGACAGATCAGCGGCTTGGGCAGCCGAAATAATGCTCAAGCCAAGTTGCTTGCGTTGCTCACGAATGCGGAAGCCGAGGAGCGCCAGCCATGCCTGAGCACGTCCATCCCAATCCCGAATTTCCTCCATAATGTTTCTGATTATAGTCGAAATCTACCAAAAGGCAATAATCTGAAACAGAATGAGCCAATGTTCCATCAGTGTCGAGATGGGTCAACGCCCACTTGTGCGTCTAATCGCAGTCTGAACAGACCGGCGCTTCGTCAGTGCCGCCAGCACGCTGGCTCTTGTGATGGACGATGAAGCAGCGAGAGCAGGTGAATTCGTCCTTCTGAATCGGGACGACGCGGATTTCCAAAGTCTCATTTGAGAGATCGGCGCCGGGCAGCTCAATGGACTCAGCGCCAAGGTCGTTCTCATCCACCTCAATGGGAGTCTGGTTCTCCTTGGCCGCAATTTCCTTCAGACCTTCGAGGCTTTCCTCTTCATCAGTGTCGTTCTTGCGCGGTGCGTCGTAGTCAGTAGCCATGCGAAGAATCTGCTCCCAAATTTCATTGAATCGTGGTCATGCAAACGCTGGAGGCCTGTTCAATATTCCTCAGGGTCTGTGAGGAGAATTGGGATTCACCAGCGATAAGCGGCCCACCTTAGTGGCTAGCGCAGGAACTGCTGCAGCAGGGCGACGCCGAGTCGGCTGCTTCAGCCGCCTGGCAATTCATCCAGGGCCCGTTGGCAGAGGACCCCACCGAGTCGGCACAGCACTCAACGGCCACTTGACCGGACATTGGTCGGCCAGGCGCGGAGAATATCGAGTCGTCTACACCTTCGACGAGGAAGTCATCATCGTGACGATCCTCCGCATTGGCCATCGGGGGGCGATCCACCGCGGATAGCGCGAAAGCCATATGCGAAGAGACAGGACCGAGTTCAGTTGCTCCAGAAGTCCTTGACCTTGGCTGCATCGCGTATGCCCTGCTCCAGCCCATACTCAGCGGCTTGGAAGGCCATCGACGCATCCATGAAGTTCGGGCCCAGCTTCGCGAAGACTTCCGGATCGAGTTTGACGATGAGGTGGGGGGTGCCACTGGCCTCAAGGTCAATCACTTCCTGCTGAGGGCCATCCACGACAAGCAGAACCAGGGTCTTGTCGTAGCCGATGCCGAGATCGACGCTCGTTGGCGAAAGGCATCCGCCGTCGACGTAGAAGTGCTTGCCCACCTGAATCGGCGGGTAGACACCAGGGACGGCGCAGCCTGCTGCCACCCCGTTTTGAAGTGAACCGCCCAAGTCAGAGCCGATCGCTTCAAATTCGAAGGTGTCAATGTTCAGGCAGGCCGCGTGATACGAAGCGGGCCATTGCTCGTTGGCCAGGTACTTGAAGGTGCGCAGGAAGGCCTCGAGCTCGATGGCTGGCACTGCAGCGCGGGCTGCTTCGGAGATTTCCTTGCGTACCGCGACATCTCCATTGCGTCCGGAAGCCTGGCCGCGCTCGAAGAGCCCGCGAAATCCCGATTGATCATCGGAGTCGATATTGAGCACCGCTGTTGTTCCACCTGCAGCTGCACGCTTGCCAGCGGCGCGGTAGCGCTCGACCTGAGCCATCATGTCGTGGCCGCAGGCAACCTGAACACCGACGCCGGCTCCAGCAGAAGTGCCGAGGATGAAATCCGCGTCGTTCAGCCACACGCCCTGCTGCTGCAGACCGGCGAACCAACCCGATTCCCAAGCAGTTCCAACTGATCCCCCGCCACCGCAAATCAATGCTCGACTCATGCTTACGCTCCCTGGATAGGCCTCATTGCACGGTATCCGCAGGAGCCAGGCGTCGGGGCCTTTTTGTCAGACTGAGCAGCCAGCCGGAGTCAGTACGGACGTGGAAGGCCAAGGCGGCGGGCCAGGTTGTTGCGATAGATCTCTGTCGTGCCGCCGTAGATTGCCGAACCCGGAGCGTGCTGCCGTTCACTGGCGATGATGCCGGCCGCGATGCTGCCATCAACACCGAAGTCAAGGATGCCCTCGGGTGCTGCCATGTCTGCCAATCGATCAGCATTGGCGGCCAGAGCCTCAGCCGCCATCGGCTTGCCCAATTCACCTTCGGCATTCCAGCAGACCTCGAGGTCGAGCATGGCCTCTGCAAGCGCAAGCCGCACAAGCGGATCCTCAAGACGCGAACGCCCATCGGCACCCTTGCGTGATGCAGCCCAATCAATGGCCCCATCGATCAACTTCTCGAAGGTCCGCGAAAATCCCGCGCCCATCGAGCCATTGATAGGCACTACGCCTTCTGTCACGACTCCGGCGCCGTGCTCAGTTGCCAAAGGCGTTGACATCACGCTCCAGCCCTCATTGACCGGGCCGATTCGGTAGTTGTCGGAGATCGTGACGTCTGAGTAGAAGGTCACGTTCGTGCGTCCGCCGCCGAGGATCCACACGGGCGTTGCTTCCACCCCAGGGGCATCCATCGGCACGAGGAACATGGTGAGTGTGCGGTGCTTCTCCTCGATCGGGCCTGTGCGGGCCAGCAGGAAGACATAGTCGGATTCATTGCCCCAAGTGGTCCACATCTTCTGGCCATTGATGACCCAGACATCGCCGTCCTGCACCGCACGTGTCTTCGCAGCCGCGATATCAGAGCCGTTGTCAGGCTCCGAGTAGCCAAGGCAGGTCGTCAGTTCACCCGTGCGGATCCCCGGAAGGATGTTCTCCTTCAACCACGCAGATCCATGCTGCTCAAGAGTGGGAATCAGCAGCGAGTTGTTGGCATTGTTGGCGATGTAGAACTCCTCGAACAAGGCAGTGATGATCTCCTGCTCAATCTCGCCAAGTCCTGCGCCACCCTCACCTTCGGAGAGTTCGGGGTGAACCCATCCGCGCTTTGCCATCGCCAGACGCACGCTGTCGGGTGACCGATCGTGATCCAAGGCGATGTGCGCGTAGTTGGGCGTCCAACTCGTGGAGAGGAGATCACGAATCTCCTTTTCAAACGCCTGCTGTTCGGCGGTGAGCTCTACCTGACTGAAATCCATGTCCTGGCCCTATCCCTTCACGATTGCATTGTTTTCGTGCCAGCGAGCCCGCTCGCCTGCTCGCCGATCAATTGCCCTTCCAATGTCCTGGAGATCGCGACGAACACCTCCGCCTACAAGCGACCAAGAGGAGGCCTTGCGATAGAACAGACTCACATCAGCTTCAAGAGTGATGCCCATACCGCCATGCACGTGCACGGCCTTAGCGGTGCTGCGCAAGACCGCACGCGTGGCCTGGGCCATGGCCATCGATGCCAATTCGGGCCGGAACTCGGGCTCGTTCTCCGTCAGCCAAGCAGCCTTCAGAGTCATGTTGCGCGAGGTCAACTCGTCCATGTGCATGTCAACGAGATCATGCGAGATGGCCTGGAACTGCGCGATGCGCACGCCGAATGCCTGCCGCTCCACTGCGTAAGCGCGCGCAATCTCTCCGGAACTGGCCAGGATGCCGACGAGCGATGACGCGGTAGCAATGCGCCATTCCCGATGGGTGAGATCCCACAGCTGCGCCGCCTGCTCACCCGCCAGAAGAGTGGTCACTTGCACAGCTGGGTCACTTGGATCCCACCAGGCGAGCGGCGAGCCTCCGTCGTTCGGTGCCTGAGGCGCACGGGAGTCACGGGTCATCAGCACGATCGCGTCGTCCTTGAATCCGATCACAGCCCTGGCAACTGCCCCACTGGGCACCAGTTCAGCGCCGAGCTCCCAAGTCGAGATCGGCGCGATGCTCACGATGGTTTCGCCAGCGAGGCCTGACTCCCAGTTGAATGAGCCCAGCTCAACACCGCTATCGACCAAGCGACCCAGCGCGCGCATGGCAACAACGTGATCCAGGAGCGGGACAGGCGCGGCGGCGCGGCCGATCTCAAACCCCATCAGCACGAGTTCGATGAGCCCGCCACCGTCACCGCCGACCGAATCTGGCAACGAGATAGTCAGCAGACCGTTCTCACGAACCGTCGCCCAGAGCTTTTCGTCAAAACCCAGCGGCTCGGCGTCGCGAACGACGGATATTGGCGACTGCTCAGAGAACAGGCTGCGCAACATGGCGACGAGCTGATCCTGCTCATCGCTCAATGCGTAGTCATTGCGGCGCAATGTGGTGGTCACGAATCCTCCTGAAGAGGCCGCCCTCGATGTGAGGCTCGTGCGGCCGACGAGAGCATTCAACCACCAGTGGAGTCCGCAATTGCATAGATCTCCCTGACTCGGACTGAACCATCGACAGGATCAATCAGCATTGTTGATCTCCTGCATCACCAACTCCAGTGCGTCAGCAGGCGCAAGCAGGTGCATGTCTGTCTGTCGTTCAAATGGTCGGTCGCGATTCGAGATGCGCGTATCGGCAGTGACGAAGACATCGGCTCCGTGACGCACTGCCTTGGCGACCTGCATCGCCTTCTCAGTCCCGGACGGCGTCGCGATTCCGCCGTCGTGCTCTGGGTGAAGCAGGTCGTAGACAAGGGAATACAGGCTCGCGTCAACTTCGTGTTCGTCAACCATCTGCCCATTGGGGATCAATGAGTCAGGCGTTGATTCCACAAGGCGAATGCAGCCTTCATCATGCAGAAGGCGCAGTGCTGCCAACTCTTGCGATTGCGTCGAACACGCATTGCTTTCGACATACACCAGCAACTGATAGGCAGTTCCGACTCGGCCAATATGCGCGGTATGACGTTCTGCTGTCATCGAGCACCTCCAGGTTGTCTGGCCTCCACTATCACCCGACCTGGTCAGTATTTCGTCAGGCCACGTGCATCTGCGACATGAATGGGACAGATCCAGTGCGATGCTCTTTCATGAGCACGCCAGCACCTATGTCAGCTGCTCACGCCTTCGCGACTTCTGCGTGTACATGAGTCGATCAGCCTCTGCCACGGCAGCATCAAATGCCGATCCGATGTTCCATTCGGCAACGCCGAAGGAGTGTGCAATCGGTAT
>DNXA01000102.1 GCA_003506065.1 Actinomycetota bacterium | reverse complement strand
CGGGCTATCGCGTTTCAAAGGTCAACTCGGAGGCGACAATGGATGCCATAGTGAAACTGAAGGACGATCACAAGAAAGTGGAGAAGTTGTTCAAGTCGCTTGCAAAGGACGATCTCTCGGTCGTCCCCGCCATCTGCGATGCATTGACGCTCCATGCTGCAGTCGAAGAGTCAGTCTTCTATCCCGCCGTGAACGAAGAAACACAGGACGAAGAGGACGACATCGCTGAAGCCTTCGAGGAGCATCATCTGGTCAAGATTCTGATCGCCGAACTACAGGACCTGGATCCGTCCGAACTGGCCTACAAAGCAAAGGCGACCGTGCTGATGGAATTGGTGCGTCATCACGTTGAAGAAGAGGAAAGCGACATGTTCCCGGAAGTTCGCAAGCAACTGGGACGTACTCGGCTGCGGGAGATCGGCGACCAAATGGAAGCCTTCGAAAAGAGGGGGTGACCACACTTGGTGTCAATCACGGTCCATGGCCAGGGATCAGCTGCTCGGTGGCGACCATGCCTTGTTCAGAACTCTATGCACCATCGGAACGAAGACCTCAATCGATTCATTGACGTAGTCCGGATCGAAGGAGACCTCGTCGTAAAGGGCGCAGAACTCGGCAGTCTGGTCGAAATAGGGACTGTCGCGAAATTGATCGCGCCCATTGGGATCCACGCCGACTTGAGTGCCGTAGAAGTATGTCTGGAAGAGCGGGTGGTGCTCGAGCATCCAGTAGTTGGACTCACTGATGAATGGCTTGAGGATCGCGGCAATGACATCACCATGATTCAAGGGACCAAGGGTCTCTGAGATGTCATGCAGAAGCGCGACCACCACATACTCCTCATCGCGCCCGTCACGGAGCGCGCGAGTGGCCGCTTGCAGGCTGTGCGCCCTGCGATCAACGGGATACGCCTCGTCGCCACCAAGCAGATCGAGCATGCTCAACAACAGCGCAGGAAGCTTGTGAAGGTTCTCTTCATGAACCTCGCGCAGCACTTCGAAGTCCGTTGGTGTCATGTCATCCATGCGGTGGAACTGCATGTGGCCAGTAACGCCTGGGCTCGGCTCAACTTCGGGTGACTCGTCCATGCCTCAAGAGTACTTTTGCTGCCCGATGCTTCAACTGTCGAAGTCTGATAGCTGGCGCAAGAGGCCGATCTGAACGGATGAATTCGCCGGCTCTGGCTTGATTGGTCTCACCTGCTCTTGCTCGGAAGCAGTCGCGGAATCGTCTTGCTCGAGATCGCGCAGTTCGGGCGCATAGAGCCATACCAGATCCATCACCTCGCGATTGGCCGCATCAAGGTCCGACTGGTCGGCGTGGAGTTCGGGAGCGATGTCGGGAAGGCTCGAGGAAGATGCAGCCGCAGCAAACCAGCCAGGACTATGCACGCTGGCCATGATCAACTTATGCTCTCGCGCGCGCTCGGCCATAGCGTCCAGGGTGACAGGCTGCTGCAAGGCGAACACGGCAAAGGCAACGTCAGCCAACTCAGACATCGTGCACCTCCATTCACAATTGGGATCAACGCTTGTATGACATATGGCGTCGCTCGGTCTCCGGGTCGAACTTCTCGTACACCGGCATTCCGGCCTCATCCAAGGCAGTCGGCATTGGCGAGCCCTCCCATGGGGCCAACAGGGCATTGGGGAGGCAGGAGACCGCCAACTCGTGATAGCTCGGGCCAACCAGAGGGTGATCCAGGAGTTCGTGCATCCGATTGAGATTCGTGGCAGTGAGCACGTCTCGGGTCGCCAATGGAATCACCCCGACAACTGGCATGCCAAGCCCTGCCGCAAGCACCTGCTCTTGCTCCATTCCAACATCAGCTGCCGATTGGTTCACGATGATTCCCAGCTTCTCGCGGGGAATGCCCAATCCGGACTCGTCTACGGGCGCAGTGATCTCACGCAAGGCGCGCGCCATCCCCTGAACCGCAGTCGAGGCGAGGTTGGTGACGAAGAGGATCTCGTCTGCTTCAACGAGAGCAACTTTGGCGATCAACGGCTCGAGATACTGCACGCTGGTGTCCATCACGATGACGTCGTACATGCGCTGCAGGCTTCGCACAATGGCACGGTAGAAGTCTGGACCGACGGTATCTGCAGTGCGCGGACGAATGGGGGCAAGCAGGCAGTCGATCCCCAAGGAATCGGCGTGTACGAGATTTCGACGAATGCTCGCCTCATCCCAGACCGGCTGCACCCGAATGTTCAGTGCTGTGGGCATGAATCGGCCGATGAGGGAAGCCACCTGCCCATCCCGGGTATCAAGATCCACGATGCACACGGACAGCGGTTTGCCTGCCCGTGCAGACGCTCGCGCTATGGACGCTGCAAGCATGATCGACGCTGTCGACTTGCCAGATCCGCCCTTGCTCGATGTGACAGTGATGGTCAGCTGTCCTTCGGGGCGCGGTCGGTCAAGGAGTTCGCGGGAGGCCGAGGGGGGCAGCTCATCCACGAGCTCTGCGATGGGCGCTTTTGAGAAAGCACCACCTATTGGTGGAAGTTCAGGCATGCGAAGTCGAATGAAGTCCTGAACTGCAGTTGCGGGCAAACCGGACTGCCCCAAGATCACGTCGATCTCGGCCGGAAGGGCCGGCGGGAACTGCACAAGATCCCCAGACTGCTTGGCAATCGTCTCAAGCACCGAGCGCCCGCCCAATTCAAGTTCGAGAATGCACAGTCCCAATCCAGCTACTTCGACATCGCGCGTTGAGGCCTCTGCATCAACGCGCGCCAACAGGGCTGCGCGCGCCACAGGCCCGGAACTGGCGATGAATACTCTGGCTCCAGCCTGAGCCATGGTGATCACTGCGAGGGCTGTGTCGTGCAGTTCTGCAGGAGCGCGCGCAGTTCCCGCAGCGAGCGAGTCGGAGAACACCAGAATGCGCGACTGCGCATTGAGCGCGCCAGTGGAAAGGCCCGACCACATCTGTGCCACGGATTCCTGCCTGGGTTCGATGAGCCATTGAGCGCCAGAGGCCACCAACAGGGCGTGCACAGTCGGCTCCGCGACAACGATGACGCCCACCGGGCGCTCGGCGTTCACGCCGAACTCGCGCTCTGGCCACTTGGGCCGAACAGGATGAACGAAGCACGCGATCCTTCGTCTGCCTCAAGTGTGGCTGGGCTTTCTGGATCCTGAACTGCCTGCTCCGGAGATGGTCCGGGGCCGTCGTCTGTGCTGGGATCGAGCCCGGCGAAGACATGGATTCCGGCCAGCAGCGATGGCGAGACTTCACGCTTTCCTGTCGCATCCCGATCTGTAAGGAAGCCGACTTCTGCATCCTCCAAGGGTGACTCAGCAAGCCGCTCAAGCATGGCGGCCTGATCGACACGACTGAAGATCGACACGACTGACGCAGCCTGATCACTCATGTTCGACGCCTCCTGTCGCTCGGATCTGGGCTGACTCCCCTGCATTCGACGAGACGAGCTCCAAGGACACCAGCCATGCCTGTGTATCGGACTGAAGATCAAGTGAAGTGATCTGAACCTCGTCGGGAACCCAGGAATGACGATGCCAGGCAATCAACCAGGCTCGGCGGTGCTCATCAGCGAGGCCGGCTTGCGCCTCACGATGGAGGGGATCGCTGGCCCTGACTCGGGCCCTGATGCTCAGCCGCACGGATCGCGGACGCCCGGCGATCGGGTCCACCTCGATCACCACGGTGTGAAAGGGCAAGTCACCGTGCTCATCGCCTAATCCGACTGGCAGCAGTGCCGACACGCGCCCCGTGCTAGAACGCATGAGGAAGGACCGCCCATCGGCGTCATCCTCAATCCAGCCCAACATCGGTGCCCCCTCTCTTAAGGTATCGGCCGCAAGCATGCTTCACAGGCCCGTCACACGTGCGTACACATCCCAGAGAAATTCACCAAAGAGCACAGCGATCAATGCGCCGCCAAGGAGAAATGGTCCGAAAGCCATTCGCGATCGACGTTGGCTTCGACCCGAAGCGATGAGCCCGATTCCTACGATTGCTCCCAACACGAACGCAGCAAGCAAACCGATCGCAGACTCGGCAATTCCAAGCCAGCCGGTAACCGCTCCAAGCACAGGCGCGAGCTTTGCATCGCCAAGTCCCATGCCCCGGCCTGATGTCACAAGCCAGAGACCACCGATGGTCAGCCCCCAGATCGCTGCTCCACAGAACGCATCGGGCCAGTGGCCCTGAGATTGAATCAACTGGCTCAGCAGCAGTCCGATCACCGCGACTGGGTAGAGCGAGAGCACGATCACGTCGGGAAGCCGATGATGCTCGATGTCAATGACTGCCAATGCAAGCCCAGCGCTGGCGAGCACGAGTAGCAGCGGGAGCAAGGACATTCGATCGGGAACTGCCAGAGCCCACCAGGCCAGAGCAATCCACAACAAGGCGTTGGTCGCCTCGACCAATGGATAGCGCACCGAGATGGGCATGTCGCATGCACGGCAGCGTCCACGCAACAGGATCCAGGACAGCAGCGGCACATTATCGCGCCAGCGCAACAGCGCCCCA
>DNXA01000213.1 GCA_003506065.1 Actinomycetota bacterium | reverse complement strand
AGCAGATCGCACTGTTCGGTGATCCGATTCCGGCCAAGCAGGCAGAGGAGTGGGGCTTGATCAACCTCTGCGTTCCCGCCGATCAACTGTTGAGCACTGCCGCGGATTGGGCACAGCGCCTTGCGAAGATGAGCGCACCGACAGGTGGCCCATCGATGGGTGAAGCCGGGGCCGATCTCAGCTACCGCGTTGGGCACATCAAGAGCCAGATCAACATGGGCATGGAGACCTCGATGCTTGCGTCATTCCGTGAAGAGGCCACGCTGCTCTCCTTCCACCCCGGCGCTGCGGAGCACTAAAGCTTCCACTTCGGGAATGTCCATGTAGCCGTGCGAGGTTGCACAGGTGAACATCGTTCGGCGACAGGGAGAAACGCATGAGCAAGCTCGTGGTCTACGGCGGAACGGGATATGCAGGCAGTCGCATTGTTGCCGAAGCGGCAGGGCGTGGCCATCAGGTCACCGCTGTTGCCCGCAACATTGCAGATGCGCCACCGATTGATGGGGTGGCATACGTCGCTGGCAACTTCTATGACTCAGCGCAGATGCTCGAACTGACCAAGGGCGCCGACGTGCTCATCAGTGCCATTCACGCAGCTGGGTCTGACGGAGAATCCATTCTTGACGCCCTGCCATCACTGATAGAGGTCACACAGGCCAATGGTGTGCGCCTGGGGATTGTCGCTGGCGCTGGCAGCCTGTTCGTATCTGAAGGCGGCGAGCAAGTGCGCGTTGCCTATGCCTCTGCCCTACCGGCCGAGGCGATGCCAGAGATCAATACGCATGCGGACTTCCTCGAGGCACTGCGCCAGACACCAGAAGATGTCGATTGGTTCTTCGTCAGTCCCGCGCTGTCCTTCGGCTCTCACGTTCCTGGCGAGCGCACGGGTGTCTATCGCGTGGGCGGCGACGTTCTGCTGACTGACGATGCAGGCCAGTCGGCGATCAGCGGTGACGACTATGCGATCGCCTTCGTCGACGAGATCCAGACTCCGGTGCACCACCGGAAGCGATTCACCGTCGCGTACTGACGCGCAATGCTTCAGGCAGAGATGTACTTGAGCAGGTCATAGACCAGGAATGCTGGCCAGAGGAATGCCTCCACGATCGCCCAGAGATACCACCAGAAGCCTTCGGCCTCCTGCCAGTAGTAGACGAGCGCGCCGATGAATCCCAGCCCATAGACGGCGCCAGCACCGCCTGCTCCAACGCCCGATGATCGTCCGTTGCTCGACATGTGTGCTCCCCTCGATGTGCCTCAGTATGACCGAGCCCCTGCAGATTTCCGGTCAAGGCTCACGCGCAAGCCTGCCTATACTCGTGAGCACACGGCAATCGACATCTTGAACCTCCAGGATCGACTAGGGATCGCCGGAGGTTGCAATGGCGGTTATCAGTGGTCGCAGGGTTCTCACAGCAACGCTTGCCATCGGTGCTCTGGTGCCGTTCATGCCCGCGCATGCCGACACCGTGATCGATGCAAATGCCGTCACCGTGCAGGCCCGATTGGTCGGTACTGCCACCTCAGAGCAACCCTTTGCCGTCGAAGCGTTCGCAGACTCTGCTTCTCCTCTGCCTGTCGGCGAGCGAGCCGCGGCAAGTTGGACCGACCCCGGAACAGGTGAACTGTTCACAGCAGAGGCACTTGTCGGGCCTGACAACATGGCCCGCTTTCAGATCGCTTCGTGGCGGAGCACCGCAGTGACCGTCGCCTATGGCATTTCGACTGCTCAGGTCCAGGTGGATGTGGTTCCTGCGCGAACACCTCTCCTGGCACCCGCGAAAGCGCCGATGCAGCTGCTCGCCTACCGCATCAATCTTGACCCGGCCGCAGTTGGTACAGGCGCCAACTCCACCGTGGCCATGCTGAGCCCTGAAAGACGGGCATCCATGACGGGCCGCTCCTGGCATCGCGGCTGCATCGCGTTCTCGTCCCTGCGTGAAGTGCAAGTCAACTATTGGGGCGTAGACGGCTTTCGGCATCGAGGCGTCCTCATCGCGAACGCAGCAGTCGTGCCATCGATCCGAAAAGCAGTCACTGCGCTGTACGCCATCGGCTACCGCTTCCGCTCAATGCATCCAGTGGACGTCTACGGAAAGAATCCCCGAAGCATTGGGGCCAACGACTATGCATCGATGGCGGCCGGCAACACCTCGATGTTCAACTGCCGTTTCCAGGTNNCTGGTGGTTTGACACTCGTGCAAGCTCTCCACTGGTCATACGCGGCGGCTCGGCCATAACCAAGATCTTGAGTGCCAACCATTGGAAGTGGGGTGTCCGGTTCAAGGACTATCAGCACTTCGACTACCGCGGCTAAGGTCGTTCAATGAATCTTCAGAGCATGAGAATTTTCGTCGCCTCCATGTCAACAGGACTCCTCCTGTCGGCCCTGTTCATCGCGCCTTCAGTCGCTGTCATCCCGATCTCATGTGGCAAGCCGATAGAAGCGGCCAATGGCACTCACGGTCCAGTCCTGTGTCCAAATGGAGCACCGAACAAACAGATGAGAAGCTGGCTGAAGAAATCCACACCGCATGTGATGGCATTGAACGCATCTGCGACCAACGCGCAGATTCGCAAAGCAGCCTGTGCAGATGTCACGCTGATGAACGCAACCGGCCCACTGGTGAATGACGCCTACACGTATCAATTTGCGCGCTACGACTGGCGAGGCAAGCGAATCAAGCCGGCTGTATTCGATCTTCGACTGGGCGTGGAATTCAACTGCTCGAACTAGATTGGCACTTCAAATGCCGTGGTGCGCACGAGCCCAGCAGCCTTGCCCTTCGCTGCGATCACCAGTGCCATCTTTCGCGAGGCCTCGTCGATCATCTCGTTGCCAAGCATCACTGCTCCGCGCGAACCTCCGGCCGATGACGTGTAGTAGTCATAGGCATCGAGGATCAGTTCTGCGTGGTCGTAGTCACTTTGCAATGGTGAGAACACCTCATTGACCACGTCCACCTGGTCGGGGTGCAGAACCCACTTGCCATCGAGTCCGAGCGCAGCCGATCGAGAGGCAACTCGACGCAATCCCTCGGGATCCTTGATGGCCAGGTACGGACCATCAATGGCGAGCTTCCCGTGAGCGCGGGCCGCCATCAGGATGCTCATCAGAATGTGGTGGTAGGCATCACCGACGTCATACCCGGGCGGCTGCTCCCCCACGACAAGGGACTTCATGTTGATGCTCGCCATGAAATCAGCAGGGCCGAAGACAATGGTCTCCAGACGCGGGCTTGAGGCCGCGATGGCATTGACATTCACCAGACCCAGAGCATTCTCTATCTGCACTTCGATGCCGATGACCCCTGGCTCAAGGCCATTGGCTAGCTCAAGTTGGGTGATCAGCAGGTCAAGGGCGACGACCTGCTCCGGAGTCTGCGCCTTCGGCAGCATGATGCAATCCACTCTGGCGCCNNACGCTCAGAATCTTGTCGCCATAGCCGCCCGCATTGAGTGCAGAGACGATGTTCTCGCGCGCCTGCTGCTTTGCAAGCGGCGCAACGGCGTCCTCCAGATCCATGAACAAGGCGTCGACCGCAAGGCCCTTGGCCTTTTCGAGCATCTTGGTGCTCGAACCCGGCACAGCGAGCACTGAACGGCGGCTGCGCGAGCCACGATCACTGGATGACATGGTGCAAAAGTCTAGTTGCGCTTGGAGACCTTCACGGCAGTTCCGTAGGCGAGGATCTCACTGAGGCCATTGCCGACATCTGAGGAGTCAAAGCGAACTCCGAGCACTGCATCGGCACCGAGTTCCTTCGCATGTGCCATGAGTCGCTCGACTGCTTGCTCGCGCGCAGCATTCACCACGTTGGTGTACTGAGGCACCTCACCGGCGGCAAGGGCGCGAAAACTTCCGGTGAATCCCTTGGCAAAGCCAACGCTTCGCACCAGCACTCCCCAGCACATGCCCAGATGCTCGTCGACCTGGTAGCCGGGAATCTCGAAGGTAGTGGACATCATTGCTTCGTCAGTCATGAGCTAAGCCCATCACTTTCTCTGCGGAATGTCCAAGCAGGAAATCTGCTCAACGTGCTGTGAAGCCACCGTCCATGATCAGTTCAGTTCCGGTGGAGAAGGTGGCATCGGCAACGAGGTAGAGCATTCCGCGCGCCATCTCCTCCGGTTGCCCCCAACGCTGGATGATCTGTCCACCCGGCTTTCGGTCGCCTGCGGGATTCATCGGCGTCTCAATGGCGCCCGGATGAATGGAGAACACGCGGATGTTGTCCGGGCCCAGGTCCATGGCTGCAGATTTCGTGAGTCCACGCACTCCCCACTTGCTCGCGACATAGGCACTGATGCCCGCGGTGCCGACGAGCCCAGCCACCGACGAGGTGTTGACGATCACTCCCCCACCCGCAGCCTTCATTGAGGCCGCAACTGCTCGCATTCCGAAGAAGGTGCCGGTGAGGTTGACGGCGATCACTCGATCCCAGTCAGCCGTCTCCGCGGTTGCAATGGGCGTCGACGCTGCAATGCCTGCGTTGTTGATCAGGATGTCGATATTGCCAAGGGTATTGGTGACCTCATCGACGACTGCTGCCCAGTTCTCCTCGCTGGAGACATCCAGATGCAGGTAGGTGGCGCCGATCTCA
>DNXA01000129.1 GCA_003506065.1 Actinomycetota bacterium | reverse complement strand
CAAGATGCAGATTCTTTGCAAATGTCAGCAGCCGATTTGTTTACGCCTTTCCCTACCGACTAGTGTCCTGCCAACATCCAGAGCGACTGAGAGATCTGGCTCGATGAAGTCGCAGCAACCGTCGGTGCAATGTTGGTGCCTGACGGTGCTAAAGCCAGAAACGATGTGGAGGAGACATCTGTCGTAGCTGAATGTGGATTGCGCATTTCCACTCGTGATCCGTAGCTGTATTGACCAATATTTCTCATCAAACAAGGAGCACCAACAATGTCACTTCGACTAGGCGATGTCGCACCAGACTTCACGGCCGACACCACAGACGGCACCATCACATTCCACGACTGGAAGGCCGGCAGCTGGGCAGTGCTGTTCAGCCACCCAGCAGATTTCACCCCGGTCTGCACCACCGAACTCGGCGCCACCGCCGCACTCAAGGGCGAGTTCGACAAGCGCAACGTGAAGGCAATCGCCATCTCCGTTGACCCGATCGAGTCACACAACGAATGGGCCGGCGACATCGGCGAGGTCGGCGGAGCCGCGCTGAACTTCCCGATCATTGCCGATCCTGACAAGACCGTCTCGATTGCCTACGACATGATCCACCCAGGCGAGGGCGATACCTCAACGGTGCGTTCGGTCTTCATCATCGACACCAACAACAAGGTGCGACTGACCCTGACCTACCCGAAGTCAGTTGGCCGCAACTTCGATGAGATCGTTCGCGTCATCGACGCTCTGCAGCTCACCGACAAGGCCGCGGTTGCCACCCCGGTCAACTGGGTTCCCGGCGGCAAGGTCATCGTGCCTCCGACGGTGTCAACCGAAGATGCAATCGCCAAGTACGGCGATTCAGTCGAGGTCGTCAAGCCCTACCTGCGCTGGATTCCACAGCCAACAGTCTGAACCAATGAAAGAGGCGCTGGTCGGGTTTCCCGACCAGCGCCTCTTTGCATCTGCAGGCAGAGATCCACCTGGACAGGACCGAAGCCTCTACCGGCGCGCCGACCGGATTCATAACCTGAAGGCATGAACGCGAACAGAAACTCACACGGAATACAACGTTGGGTTCTTGCGGGACTTGCACTGGCATGCGCAACGTTGTCATTGGCCATCCCAATCTCTGCTTCCGCAGTCGAAGGCCCGCCACCGGGTGGCGGAGTGCCACCGGCAGGCACGGTCACCGGACCACCGGCAGGCACCCCTACAGGAGCGCCGCCCTCTGGTGTCGTGCCATCAGGCATCCCGAGCAGCATTCCGACAGGGGGTCCACCAGCTGGGATCCCAAGCGGCGCGATGCCCAGCAATCTGGGCGCGCTGACCCCCGATGGGCTCGCGGGGATCGACCCGAGCAAGTTCGCCGGGCTGACCGCAGCCCAGCTCGATGCCCTGAAGCCTTCCGCGTTGTCCGGCCTGTCAGCCGAACAACTGGCAAACATGAAGCCGGCAAGTCTGGGCTCATTGAGTGCCGCACAGTTCAGTTCGCTGCCGCCAGCTTCGCTGGCGGGGCTCAAGCCCGCGCAGTTGGGCGCAATGGTGCCCAGTGAGATCAAGGGCATGACCGCAGAGATGTTCGATGCGATTCCGGCCGCTGCCCTGAGCGCCTTGACCTTTGATCAGATGCTGGCGCTCAAGCCCGCGGTGATGCAGCGGATCTCTGCTGAGCAGATCGCCGCACTGTCATCCCAGGTCATGGGAGCGCTGTCCAAGGATCAACTCGCCAGAATCCCCGCCGAAGCGCTGTCAGCGCTGAGAGCAGGCCAGTTGGACAAGCTCTCGCCGCAGGCCTTCCCCGGGTTCAGCCCTGATCAGTTCATGGACCTCAAGCCAGCGATCCTTTCGGTCATCGACCCAAAGCAGTTCATGGCCTTGAAGCCAGCCGTTCTGGGGATCATGACAGCAGAGCAGTTCGCGGCCTTCACTCCGGCCACAGTCAAGTCGATCACTCTTCCGCAGATCGACAACCTGGCACCGGCGGCGCTGGCTGGCATGTCCGGCGCGGACATCAAGGCACTCACAGATGCCAAGATCGCCAAACTCGATGCAGCGCAGATCAGCAATCTGCCGCCGGCGTCCTTCGCGGCCATGAAGCCCAGTCAACTGGGAGCGATGGCACCCGCTGATGCGGTTGGCATGACGATTCAGCAGTTGGAGGCCTTGAGTTCCAAGCAGGCTGACTTCATCAAGCCGGCAGTGGTCAACGCGATGACTGCGGAGCAGAAGGCGGCACTGACTCCATAGGAGCAAACCAAGCCGCTGAGAGTGACTCAGTCGTCAGTGAAGTCGTGCTCGAACTCGGCGTTGACTTCATCACGAATGGCAGCAGCTGCGACTGCGGCTGAGTAGCCGCGTCGCATGAGCAGGCCCATCAGCCTGCGCTGCTTGGTCGCGGAATCGAGCCGGGCCAAAGAGGGATGCTTGGAACGCACCAGTGCCCGCGCGCGATCGAACTCATCCTCATCGCTGATGTCCTCAAGGGCAGCGTGGATCTGGTCATCGCCTACTCCCTTGCGACGCAGTTCCTGGCGCAAGACCGGACGGGCCGTGCCACGGGAGCGGCGACGCGAGGCCACAAACAATTCGGCGTAGTCGGTGTCATTGATCAGGCCGAGTTCGGTGAAGCGATCGAGCACTTCATCGGCAATCGCCTCGGGAATCTCACGTTTGATCAGATCATCGTGAAGATCCTTGCGCGTGCGCGCAGTTGAACTCAGGCGCCGAAGCACGACTGTGCGAGCAACGACGCGCGGATCAGCCTCTGCTTGCAGATCGGCAAGGGAACCCGGCGTGGGCTCACTTGCCGATCGCTTGGAAGATCGCGCCATCGTTGGCTAGAGATCGATAGGTGCTGGCGTGATGTCAGCCGGCTTGTTGACCTGCGCGCCGATGCCGAGCTGCTCCTTCAGGCGCTTCTCGATGTCATTGCACAGATCAGGGTTGTCACGCAGGAAGGTGCGGGCGTTCTCCTTGCCCTGGCCCAGCTGATCGCCCTCGTAGGTGTACCAGGCTCCGGACTTCTTCACGATGCCCTGATCGACACCGAGGTCGATGAGTGAGCCTTCGCGTGAGATGCCCTCGCCGTAGAGGATGT
>DNXA01000022.1:4630-5670 GCA_003506065.1 Actinomycetota bacterium | reverse complement strand
AGCTCAATCTGAAATCTCTCTTCAAAGCCGAGATCTGGGTTGTGGGAACCCTTGAAGTCACGCTGGCCACCCTCGGATTCACCGGTGTGATCTGGCTGCTCGCCTTCACGCAGACAGGGCCCTTTTCGAACTTGGACCTGCGTGCTGCGCTACTGCTGGGCATCGCACTGTCATTCTCCAGCACGGTCTTCGCAGTGAAGGTCCTCGAGGACCGGGGTGCAGCATCGAGCCGACACGGGAGACTGGCCATCGGAGTGCTCGTCCTGCAGGACTTCATTGCCGTCATCATCCTCGCCGCATCGGCACAGGTGTGGCCGAGCATCTGGGCTCTGGCTCTGGTCCTGCTCATTCCTGCGCGCCCACTCCTCATCCGCGTGATGAACAGCAGCGGTCACGGTGAGTTGCTCCTGCTGTTCGGTGTCGCAGCAGCCCTGTCCGGCAGCGCACTGTTCGATGCTGTCGGAATCAAAGGAGCCGTAGGGGCGCTTGCCGCCGGACTCCTCCTTTCCAACACCGAGAAGGCCGATGAGCTCAGTAAGAACATGCTGGGCCTGAAGGACATTTTTCTCGTGGGCTTCTTTCTCAGCGTCGGCATGACACAGTTCCCGGATGGGATAGGCATCGCCATCGCAGCAGCGCTGATCTTGATACTGCCGCTCAAGGCACTGCTCTATTTCCTACTGTTCTCCATGCGGTTCCTGCGAGCGCGCACCTCGTGGCAGGCGAGCCTGGATCTCGCCAACTACAGTGAATTTGGCTTGATCCTGCTCGTTGTCGCCGCTGGCGTGGGCTGGATTCCGTCGATATGGATCGCCGTTCTGGCCTTGGCGATCATCGGATCGTTTGCGATCTCCGCGCCTGTCGCCGAACGAGGGGATGCGTTCTACCGGCACGTCCGGCCAAGTCTGAAGCGCCACGAGCGAGCCCGTCGACTGCCAGGGGATGAGGATCTTCACGTGCTCGACATCGACTACGTGGTCTTCGGGATGGGCCGCATTGGCTCGCATGCTTACAGTGCGCTCAACGCTCAACACCCTGGC
>DNXA01000022.1:0-4583 GCA_003506065.1 Actinomycetota bacterium | reverse complement strand
CACGAAGCCAATGTGGCAGCAGTCGAATTGCTGCGGGAACGCGGCTTCGTTGGCAAGATCGCCGCAACATCGACCTTCCCCGACGACGCGCAGGACCTCCGCAACCTTGGCGTGGATCTCGCTTTCGATGTGTACGCGGAAGCCGGAGCCGGATTCGCTGCCCACCTGTCACAACGCATCGCCGAGGACTGACGGATCACAATTGCATTGCGAATAGCCAAGCATTAAGGAAGCGGCTGCACCTCACCGTTGGGCATTGCATCTGCCACTCGGCATGAGTCTCCCGAATATGTGGTGAGCGCCGTGAGTAGTTGGCACATCTGGCTGACGATTTCCGGATCAGAGAACGGTGTCGTCACTGTAGACAGGTGGCTGACTACAGCTTGGGTCAGTACATCGTTGAGGAAGTCCTTCGGGCATGCCCATGCTCCCGAAGTTCGCCATTTGTCACGACGATATTTTCAATGACGTGCCCTGGGAATTCAACGCAGCCAAGCGCGGCACTGCGTTGAATGAGTCCCAGTCAAGGTCATCGGCCAGCAGAACCACGTTGTTGATGTCATCTCGCTCGCCAGTAGCATCTTTCAATCCGGTGGCCTTCGCATGAACGCCACCAGCAGCGTTCCGGCAAAACTACTGGCGTCAGACTTCGTGCTGCCAGATGCCGTCCAAACCAAGCCACCAAAGATCGTGACGCCAATAATCGCCGCCGCTGTGGCGATCGCGGCCACGATCGTGCTCCATCGACTTCTTGCAGGGACAGACATGCGCGCGTCCCATACGTTGGCAGGAGGACTTGAGTGATGAAGAATCCGCGTAGCGAGCATGCGCATCTGGCACAAGACCAGTTCCGTCGGCCGATTACCTGAGTACCCCATCACTTGGTGGTGCTCGGAGATTTGCTCACACTCTAACGCAACGTTAGAGTGTGAGCAGTGCAGCGGCAGGTACCCGGTCGCCCCGCCCAATTCTGCAAGACCGGAGTCATCTCACGTGTCACTCGCAATACGTCGCCCATCCCTTTCCCGCCCAACTTGGCTCAGCCCGCGAGTGATTCGCACCGAGTTTCTCGCTGGCTTAGTCGTCGCGATCGCGCTGATCCCTGAGGCGATCTCCTTCTCAATCCTTGCCGGCGTCGACCCGCAAGTGGGACTGTTCGCATCCTTCACGATGGCAGTGACGATCGCCTTCACCGGTGGGCGTCCGGCGATGATCTCTGCTGCAACCGGAGCTATCGCCTTGGTGGTGGCGCCGCTGGTGCGCGACTACGGCCTTGGCTACTTGGTTGCTGCCGTAATCCTGGGTGGAATCTTCCAGGTGGCTCTGGCTCTCGCCGGTGTGGCACGTCTGATGCGCTTCGTGCCTCGCAGCGTGATGGTGGGGTTTGTCAATGCACTTGCGATCCTCATCTTCAGCGCGCAACTGCCATACCTCATCGACGTGCCGGTGTTGGTATACCCGATGGTTGCCATTGGCATCGTCATCATGCTGCTCCTACCCCGCGTCACCACAATCTTCCCTGCGCCCTTGATCGCGGTCGTTCTACTCACCATCGCCACGGTCACCCTTGGCCTCGCGGTGCCAAATGTCGGCGGCGAGGGCGAACTCCCGACCAGCCTGCCCACCCTGGGACTACCCGATGTTCCTTTCACCTTCGAGACTCTGCGCATCATTGCCCCGTTCGCCCTGGCAGTCGCACTGGTCGGACTCATGGAATCCCTGATGACTGCCAAGCTCGTCGATGACATCACCGACACCCACTCCAACAAGACCCGGGAATCCTTCGGCCAGGGCATCGCCAACATCGTCACTGGATTCTTCGGAGGCATGGGCGGCTGCGCCATGATCGGCCAAACCATGATTAACGTGAAGACCAGCGGAGCCCGCACACGGCTGTCCACATTCCTGGCGGGCGTTCTACTGCTGATTCTTGTGGTCGCTCTAGGACCGATCGTTGAAGTGATTCCTTTGGCCGCACTGGTGGCCGTGATGATCATCGTGGCCTACACCACCTTCGACTGGCACAGCCTGAAATCACTGCCCCACATGCCCAAGAGTGAAACCACCGTCATGCTCGCCACCGTCGTCGCCACCGTCTTCACCCACAATCTCGCGATCGGCGTGGTCGTCGGCGTCCTGACCGCAACCGTGCTCTTCGCCCGCCGCGTCGCCCACCTGGTCACCGTTGAAAGTCAGCTCAACGGTGACGGCACCGCGATCACCTACTTCGTGCACGGAGAACTGTTCTTTGCTTCAAGTAACGACCTCGTCTACCAATTCGACTTCGCCCACGACCCAGACAAAGTGGTCATCGACATGACCGGTGCACACATCTGGGATGCCTCCACCGTGGCGGCTCTCGATGCGATCATCTACAAATACGAGAAGCGCGGCAAGAGAGTGGAGGTTAACGGCGTGAACGAATACAGCACCGCCATGCGCACCCGCCTCAAGGGCCGCCTCGCCTCAGGGCACTGATGACTGCAAAGACACCACACGAGCCCGATCTCGTGCAGATCGGAGTGCTCGCCGAGCGAGTTGGCTTGAGCATGCGAACCGTGCGCTACTACGAGGAAGTAGGACTCGTAGTCCCTTCCACCCGCAGCCCCGGTGGATTTCGCCTTTTCGGCCCGGCCGAAGAGGAACGTCTCCGAGTCCTCAAGACCCTCAAGCCCCTTGGCTTCAGCCTGCAAGAGATGCGCAACCTCGTGCAGGTACTCGATGCAGCTGCCGACCCCAAATCCAAGCGAAGAGGGCGTGCTTCATTACTCGAGAAACTCACGGAACTTCACCAGGACCTCGACCAGCGCCGAACTCGGCTCCAACATCAACTCAATTCCGCCAAAGAACTTGGCCGAGCGCTCCAAGAAGCTGAAGAGTCACTCGGGAGTCCCTGACTCCGACCTGGCGTGCATTCAACGTGGTTGTCACTCAACTCGCAGGCCTTGACCCAGACCACCCGATCGACCAAGTCGTGACTAAGAGAGTTGACGACTAGACAAATGAACGTCTGGGTTGACAAAAGGTCGATATATGGCACCTTGATCGCGAATTCGCTGTGGTACATCTCCAGGTCATCTCGAACACCGTCGAGACATCCATCAAATGTTTCGAACAATTGCGCAACTTCATCTTCCTCAAGGTACGGGTATGCGATCGCCACCGTAATTGCGAATGGCAATTCGCCAAGTACTCCCTGCGCGCGAACGTCCGGTACGGAGATGCGAAGAGTCGGACCTGATTTACTTGGTGACAACCTACGAAACTCATCGACGCCATGGGGCCGGTGTTGCGGGCCAAACTTCAGCGTGCCGCCATCAGAGGCCTTAGGCCTCGGTCGCCACGTCAATGGATCGCTTCGAAAAGTGTCTGGCCTAGGCATGCTCACCAATATTTGGGGGTCTGCCTCTACCAAGCTGAGTGCCCCAAACTCAATGAGCTCGATCGTTGGGACTTGATCCGCGATAACTTCAGACTCCTGAGCTTCACGCATATCTGCCTTCCTGAGAAGTCGGTCAGCAAAGAGTCTCATTTCCCAAGCGCCGTACGAGTGCGCGAGGAGTCGCAGCTCCGTCACAGAATCATTCGCGCATAAGAAGCGCGAATGAAGGAGGAGAGCAGCCCGACGCCAAGGAGGGGGCGCGACACCGAGCTTGCGAGGCCACCTGTAAGAGGTGACAGGAGCCCGAACAACAAGCTATCAAAACTTGACTAGGCAAATCACCCCCTATGCTGCACGTGGAGCGCCGGGAAGCCTGGTCGGCACGGCAGGAGACATGCCGTCGACCGATTGGAGCCATGCATGCCTTCCCCCAGCGTCCTGTTCACACGGATCCCCAAGGCCAATCGAGGCTGGCTGGAAGATCAACTGCGCGAGGAGACCATCGGCGGAGCCCTCCTGCTCATAGCCGCAGTTGTTGCGATGGCCTGGGCGAACTCCCCGTGGAGCGCCCAATATGAAGCATTCGTATCGACCGTCATTGGCATCCCTGCCCTCCATCTCGACTTGACCGTCGGCGAATGGGCAGCGGACGGCTTGCTTGCCATCTTCTTCTTCGTCGTGGGACTCGAACTCAAGCACGAGCTGACTCTTGGCACACTGTCTCGTCCAGCACAGGCCGCCGTTCCCATCGCCGCAGCCCTTGGCGGGATGGCCGTGCCAGCGCTGATCTACATTGGCATCAACGCATGGAGTTCAGGTGGATCTTCCACTGGCTGGGGCATTCCCATGGCTACCGACATCGCATTCGCCCTGGCAGTACTTGCAATCGTCGGCCGCCGATTGCCGGTGGCCTTACGGGCATTCCTACTCACGTTGGCAGTCGTCGATGACCTCGGCGCGATCACCGTTATCGCCGTGTTCTACACCGACCACGTATCCCTTATCTGGCTTGCCGCATCCCTGGCCTGCCTGGCTGCTTACGCCTGGGCTCAACATCGCCGAGTAACCGCCTGGTGGCTGTACGTGCCAGTAGCGCTATTGGCCTGGGGCTTTATGCACGCCAGCGGTGTTCACGCCACACTTGCAGGAGTAGTACTGGGACTGCTGACCCGTGCGCGCCCCGACAGTGGAGAAGATCAAG
>DNXA01000161.1 GCA_003506065.1 Actinomycetota bacterium | reverse complement strand
AGGCAGCCTGGTTGTAGCCGAAGTCAGTCTTGGGTCCGACGAAGATGAAGCCGACAGCGCTGCCGCCCGTTCCCGGGCCGCTGCCTGCTTCGGCTACTGACGCTTCGGTCGGTGTTGTGCTCTCAGTACTCGCAGTTTCGGCAGTACTGCTGCAGCCTGCGAAAATCAGTGCTGCAGCAATTGCAGCACCGACAATGGGGATCTTGCGCATAAGGCACCTTTCAGTGGTCAGACACGAGGCATGTCTGCGAATTGAGTGAACGCAAAGCCGCTCGCCGGCGAATCTAGAGAAACCGTGTTTCGCTGGCTGGCTGGAATTGTTAACTATTGATTTCCATTGCAACCGGGAAAGTCGACAATCAGAGCCATTTCGGCGTGGAATTGAAATGCGGCGGAAACCGTGAAGCACGCCGCGGAAATAATTGCTCACTACCTTCCTGCTCGTGACGGACACAGTGATAGCCGGAAGCCCGCTTCTTGATGTCATCGGATGCACCAAGCGCTTCGGCGATCTGGTGGCCAATGACAGCGTGAACTTCTCCGTGAAGACCGGGGAGATACACGCGCTCATCGGGGAGAACGGAGCCGGGAAGTCCACGCTCCTGAAGATGATCTTTGGCCTGTACCACCCTGATGAGGGCCAGATGATGTTCCACGACCGCGAAGTGATCATCTCGACTCCGCTTGTTGCTCGCGCCCTGGGCATCGGCATGGTCTTCCAGGATCTCCGCTTGGTGCCAGCTCTCACCGTCGCCGAGAACATTGCCCTCGCCTTGAGAGTCAAGCGCTTGAACATGAAGGCCATCCGCCAGCAGATCATCACGGCGAGCGAGCAGTTCGGACTTGCGGTTCATCCCGATGCCTTGGTGCGCCACCTTTCCATCGGTGAACGTCAGCGAGTGGAAATCTTGAAGGTGCTCGTCACCGGTGCGCGCCTGGTCATCCTCGACGAGCCGACGAGCGTGCTTGCACCACAGGAGGTCGAGGGCCTCTTCGGAGTGCTCCGCACGTTGAAGGACGAGGGCTATGGGGTCGTCATTGTCACGCACAAGCTTCCAGAAGTACGGGCCATCGCCGATCGGGTCACCGTGCTGCGCGGCGGCAAGGTGATCCTCGATGGCGAAGATCCCAAGCAGTACGACGACGGTGCCCTGATCGTGGCAATGGTCGGCTCATCGGTCTCTGCGATCCGTCGCACCGAGCACCATGCTGCCGGAACTGTGGTACTGGACATCAGCGACATCAGCGCCAATGGCGATCAGGGTGTGCCCGCTGTCAAGAACGCAACACTCACAGTTGAGGCCGGCGAGATCGTCGGCATTGCTGGAGTGGCAGGCAGCGGCCAGCGCGAGTTGTGCGAAGTGATTCTTGGTCTGCGCGATTCCACCAGCGGCAAGGTGACCATCGCTGGTGAGGAAATCGGCGCAAGCCCATCAGCTGCTCGCAAGGCCGGAGCCGTTGGCGTTCCGGAGGATCCGGTCGCCGACAGTGTGGTGGGTGACATGACGGTGCTGGAGCACATGGCACTGCGAGGAGTCCCAATTCCCACTGGCGTTTCAGGAATCAACTGGGGTGCCATTCGCAAATGGACGACTGATGCCAATGCGCGGGTGCAGTTGCGCATGGCAGCCACTGAGCGTCGGGTCGCGACCTTGTCGGGCGGCAACATTCAGCGCGTGATTCTCACCCGCGTCTTCGCCGACGACTCAGCCCTGATCGTGGCCGAGTATCCATCGCGCGGGCTCGATGTCATCAACACCCAGCGCACTCAGCAGATGCTCATTGAGCGGGCATCAGAGGGCGCGGGCGTGCTCGTCGTCTCAGAGGATCTCGATGAACTGATGTCAATTTCTGATCGCATCGCGGTCATGCATGAAGGGATGATTATGGGTGTTGTCGACGCAGCCCACACTGATCGGTTCGCGCTCGGGCAGCTCATGGTTGGCGGTCACGCATGACAACGACGGTCACGCCACCAGATCTCTCGTCCAGCCCTGACGATGGCCAGTCGCCGTTCAGCCAACGCGCTGAGCTTGTTGGCCGATTGACCGGGAGATGGGTCGGAGCGATCCTGATCGCCTTGATCATCTTCAGCATTTTGATCATGACCAAGGGTGCGAACCCCTTCAACGTCTTTTCCGAAGCCTGGGCCAACACGATTCAATCGCCCTTTGCGATGCAGCAGGCCTTGGTCAAGGCCGCTCCACTGATTCTTGCCGCGCTTGCGGTTGCCATTCCTGCGCGAGCGGGTTTGGTGAACGTTGGTGGCGAGGGCCAGCTGATCATCGGTGCAGTGGCGGCCGCGGGGGTCTTCCAGTTCACCGATGGTCGCGTAGCTGGCCCAGTGCTCATCATCTTGATGGTGATCGCTGGAATGGTGGCAGGTGCTTTGTGGTCTGGCTTGGCGGCATTCCTTCGGGTCACCGCCGAAGTCAATGAAGCGGTGAGCACCTTGCTGTTGAACTTCATTGCCCTTGACCTGTTGCTGTTCTTGATCTACCAGCCGTGGAAGGACCCCAACGGCACGGGCCAGCCAGCGAGTCCGCCGTTGCAGGACGATGCGCATCTGCCCTTGATCGGCGATACGACGGTCACCATCGGCATCATCATCGCCGTCGTCTGCGCAATCCTGGCCTGGGTCCTGTTGAAATACACGCGTTGGGGATTCAAGCTCGCGGTCGCCGGCGGCAACCCAGAGGCCGCTCGCCGCGCAGGGCTGCCCGTGAACCGACTCTTGATGTCTTCAATGCTGTTGGGCGGTTCATTGGCTGGCCTCGGCGGCATGATCTATTACGCAGGAACTGAGTTCCAATTGCGGCCGGGACTGCTTGCAACCATTGGCTATTCGGCATTTCTCGCCAGCTGGCTGGTTCGCCACCGGCC
>DNXA01000026.1 GCA_003506065.1 Actinomycetota bacterium | reverse complement strand
TCGTCAAGGAAGATGCCACCCTCGTCGAGGTCAACCCCCTCGTGCTCACGCCAGCTGGCACCGTGCTCGCCCTTGACGGCAAGGTCACCCTTGACGACAACGCCAACTTCCGCCACGTCTCGCACGCTGATCTGGTTGACAAGGAAGCCACTGACCCGATCGAGCTGCGCGCGGCCGAGTTCGAGCTCAACTACGTCAAGCTCCAGGGCGAGGTGGGCATCATCGGCAACGGCGCTGGTCTCGTGATGAGCACCCTCGACGTCGTTGCCTACGCAGGTGAGGAGTTCGGCGGCATTCTCCCGGCCAACTTCCTGGACATCGGCGGCGGCGCCAGCGCCGAGGTCATGGCCAATGGCCTGGACATCATCCTGAACGACCCTGAGGTCGAGTCAGTCTTCGTCAACGTCTTCGGTGGCATCACCTCGTGCGACGCGGTTGCCAACGGCATCCTGCAAGCACTTGAAATGCTCGAGGCCAAGGGCGCAACCCTGACCAAGCCCATCGTTGCTCGCATCGACGGCAACAACGCGATCGAAGGTCGCGCAATCCTCACCAAAGCGAATCACCCACTAATCGAAATGGTCGAGACCATGGACGATGCTGCGCGTCGCGCTGCCGAATTGGCAGCAGCACGCAAGGCCGGAAAGTAGAGGCATACGAACATGGCTATTTGGCTGAACAACGAAAGCAAGATCCTCGTCCAGGGAATGACCGGATCCGAGGGCACCAAGCACACCCGTCGCATGGTGGCCTCTGGCTCCAATGTGGTGGCCGGTGTGACCCCGGGCAAGGCCGGTCAGGATCTGGACGGCATCCCGATCTTCAACACCGTCGGTGATGCCATGGCATCAACCAGAGCCAACGTCAGCGTCGCCTTCGTGCCGCCGAGGTTCGCCATGGGTGCGGTCGAAGAAGCAGTGAACGCAGAGATGCCTCTGCTCATCCTCATCACCGAGGGCATCCCGGTGCATGACACCGCGAAGTTCTTCCAGCTCTCGCAGAACTCGGGCAAGACCCGCATCATCGGCCCGAACTGCCCCGGTGTGATCACCCCAGGCGTGGCAAATGCCGGCATCATCCCTGCCGATATCACCAAGCCAGGTCGCATCGGATTGGTCTCCAAGTCCGGCACCCTGACCTACCAGATGATGTACGAGCTTCGCGACATCGGCTTCAGCACCTGTGTTGGCATCGGTGGAGATCCGATCATCGGCACCACGCACATCGATGCGCTGCAGGCATTCCAGGATGACCCGGACACTGACGCGATCGTGATGATCGGTGAAATCGGTGGAGACGCTGAAGAGCGTGCCGCCGCCTACATCGGCAAGCACATCACCAAGCCGGTCGTCGGCTACGTCGCCGGCTTCACCGCGCCTGAGGGCAAGACCATGGGCCATGCCGGCGCCATCGTCTCCGGCTCGGCAGGCACCGCTGCTGCCAAGCAGGAAGCTCTGGAGGCTGTTGGTGTGAAGGTTGGCAAGACGCCGAGTGCCACGGCTCGCCTGATGCGCGAAATCATGACCAAGGGCTAGTCAGCAACACAGAACATGACGACGGGCGGCTTCGGGAAATCGAGGCCGCCCTCACTCGTTTTGTCGAGGATGCTTCTCGTTCTCCGTGGGCAGCCAAAGCACCAAGACCCTGCCGACGGTCAGCCGACGCCTGCGGGAGAGGTTAAGCAAGAGTGAGTCAGGCGGTGCTGCGTAGCCCCGACGTGACGGGTGTGATGTCTATGTGAAATTCGATGCCCAGACCGCGAGCCAACTTCTCCAGCGTGCTGAAGGTCGGCTCGTGGTCTCCGGCCTCCAAGCGTGCCACCGCTGGCTGCTGCATCCCTAGTTGGCGGGCCAGATCTGTCTGGGATAGATCGCGCTCGACCCGGTACGCCAGCACACGCAGTGCGACCGCGTGGGCCAGCGCAGTACGGATGCTCTCCGCCCGAACCTCATCGTTGGCCAAATCCTCCGCCCGAACCTGACTTGCCGTGCGCAGCTCAGACAACTTCGCCATGTCAGTCCTCCTCCAGTTCATCCAGCCTGGCAAGTGCCAAGCGTGCTGCTTTTCTAAAGCGCCGATTGTCGACCTGCGCCTCCGGCCCAATCGCAGCGATCACGAACACATCACCGACCCGCTGATACAACGCCCGCCATGGACTGCGGCCCGCTCGTGGCCGCAATTCGCGCAGAGCTGGATAGCCCTGCACGGCGCTGCTGTGTGGGTAGCCGAGTTGTGGTCCAAATGCTTCGAGTTTGTCGATCGCGTGCAGTAACGCGTTCCCCTCCACCGCGGGAAGCACTAATCGTTCGGCGGCGGCTTCGTCCATGAACACTACCGCCCACACCAATGGATCATAACATAGATGTTATTGGCCCATCGAGTGATCCGACCGCACTGCCCGCTCATGAGACTTCGACAGACTGGCGTGGCCTAACGCATTCCTGATGAAGGAGTCCTCCCACGATTCACCATGAACGCAACATCGTGATTCATGTGCATTGGTGTAGAGGATGTGTCGGGGTGTGAGCGTGACCAGACACGGAACACCTCGTCCACGAATCCTTGCCCGACGAATTCGACGCCCTCAAAATCAAGTTCGACTTCACGAAATTTCTCAAGCCCCACGAGCAGTCGCTTGGCCTCGCTGCGGGTGACAAGACTTGATCCCATCGTGAAGAGCTTGACCACAGTGCGAGTGCGGGCGCTTTCCGCCCAAGGCGTGATCTTGCTGAGTTGTTCGGTCAGTTGTGCTGCCGCAACCTCAATATCGTGAGCAACTTGAACGCGTAACCAGTAGCCATCGGAGAGCCCAAAGAACTTGCACAGGCGAAGGTCAGTGTCAGCAGAGATTGCTCGCTTGCCATTGACGATGTCGCCAATGCGCTGAGCGGGAACGTTGATCTCCTTGGCCAAACGGTAGCGGGACATGCCAAGCGAAACGAGGAACTCCTCCCACAGCAGTTCGCCTGGTGTTGCCGGCGTCAGCGCCCGCCCCTCTTGCCTCTCGCGACTGCCTTTGTCGCACGAACGGCTCTTTCGGTCTTTGTCACGTTTCAGCCCTCACGCGTGAGTGATATTCGACGATCTCGACTTCGGATGGACTATCGCTTGTCCAGGAGAAGCAGAAGAAAGTGATTAGTAACGTGAGGCGTTACTAATCACAACATGATTGATGCACTGCCGCATTGTTGATGACAGGGGTGACGTTCCTCTGTATCGCCTTTCAAGTTTGGCCAACCTTTGTTGGGGGACCGGATACCCTTGAGGGCAAGTCACTTGAAGCGAAGACGCTCGGAGGATGCGTTGACAGATGTAGCGATGCACGACCAGTTGACGGGGCTCGCCAATCGCGAT
>DNXA01000252.1 GCA_003506065.1 Actinomycetota bacterium | reverse complement strand
CATCGGCAGTGAGCAGTGCGGCTGGAGCCAGGCCTGCGACCAGCCATCCAACCGGCACAGGCACGGCTTGGCCGAACACTGGAGCGATGAAGGGGATCAGCAGGATGGAAAGTGAGAACACCAAACCGACCGCGGTCGCCGGAATCAGCAGGCGATTGGACAGCCAGCCCAGCCGTCCGGGCCACAGCGTTGAGCTGCGACAGGCGAAGCCGTTGGCAACCTGGGCGAAGACCACGGTGATGAATGCTGCACCCGATGCGGCAAGCACGACGTCGCCAATCGGGAAGGCCTGGCCCGGGCGCCAGCCGGCTGCTACGAAGGTCAGCAGGAAGGCCAGCATTGACATCGACGCCTCAGTGGGGCCCAGCACGAGGAAGGCCCGTCGAAGCACCGTGCGATTGAGCAGCCGCCCGGATACGGGCGGGCCCTTCAGCAGCCGTCGCGCCGGGGGCTCGGCTCCAAGGGCGACTGCCGAGAAGGTGTCGGTGCCAATGTCCAGAGCCAGGATCTGCAGCACGCCGAGAGCCAGCGGAATATTGCCGCCCGACATTGCCCAGATCACGAATGGCGCGAGTTCGGCGACGTTGTCGGTCAAGTGATAGGTCAGAAAGCGTCGGATGTTGATGTAGGTGGTGCGCCCTTGCTCGATCCCAGCCACGATCGAGGCGAAGTTGTCATCGAGCAGGACGAGTTCGGCGGCCTCGCGGGCCGCGTCTGATCCCGACTTGCCCATGGCAATGCCGATGTTGGCCTCATGCAGGGCCGGCACATCATTGACCCCGTCGCCGGTCATGGCCACGACGTGACCTCGCGCACGCAAGGCGCGCGCGATGCGCAGCTTGTCTTCGGGAGACACGCGTGCAATGACCACCCCGTCACGGTCCACGAGGGCGCCCAGGAGGGCATCGTCGGTTGGCAGGTCCTTGCCCTCAAGCACTGGATCGCCGTCTCGCCTCAAGCCCACCTCGGTAGCGATGGCGCTGGCAGTTGCCGGGTGGTCGCCGGTGACCACAGCCACCTTGATGCCTGCCACGCGGCAGTCGGACAATGCCTGACGCACGTCAGTGCGAGGGGGGTCCTCCAGCCCAATGATTCCCAGCAGAGTGAGATCTCTTTCGACTTCGGCCACCGAGGGCGGCAGTGGGCCCAAGACATGGCGTTCGGCAACGGCAAGCACGCGCAGTCCTCGCGCACTCATCTCGGCAACAATCGCGTCCGCACCTTCAGCTTTGCCACACAGGGCAAGGACTGAATCCGGGGCACCCTTGACCTGAACAATCTGGCCGGATACCACCGACATGCGTCGGCGACGAGGATCAAAAGGAAAGCGATGTCCTCCCGCGTCGGAGAGCCGCACGGCATCGGTGTCCACCCCAAGTCGCAGCGCAAATGCATCGATCGCTGCCTCCATCGGATCCCCGTGCGCATGCCAGTCATCGCCGACACGCATCACGTAGCCATCCGAGCAGCCGACTGCCACTTCGGCCATCCGCTGCATGGCAGCGGTTCCCGTCTCGGGAGTGACCTCAACTGTGGCAGCAGGGCTGTAGCCGGGCACCTGGGTTCGCGCGGTGGCCCCAGGCGTCCAGGCGGCGACGACAGTCATCTCGTTTCGGGTGAGTGTTCCGGTCTTGTCGGTACAGATGAACGTCGTCGAGCCCAGAGTCTGCACGGCCTCCAAATCGCGTACGAGCACTTGACGCCTGGCCATCTGCTCGGCACCCCATGCCAGCGTCAGCGTCACCGTCGGCAGCAGTGCTTCAGGGACGAGTGCGACCGTGACTCCGACGGCGAAGATGAAGCCGTCCGACGCAGAGTTGCCCAGCAGCAACGTGAGCCCGAAGAACGCCGCTCCGACGCTCAGGGCGATGGCCGCAATCACGCGCACCACGCGCTTGAGCTCTTTGGCCAATGGGGTTTGCGGTTTGGGCGTCAAGGTGGTGAGTTGGGCGATGGCCGCAAGTCGGGTGTCCTTGCCCACCGCGGACATCACCGCAGTGCCCTCGCCTTCCACGACAAAGGTGCCGGCAAACACCGGTGCATCGATCTCGACCGTGGTCGAGCGACTCTCACCGGTAAGCATCGAGGTGTCCAGGCTCAGTGCCGTGGCTCGCAGGATCGTGCCATCGGCTGGAATCCGATCACCCGGCTCGAGTGCGATCAGGTCATCCACGACAACGTCTCTCGCATCGATCGCCTGCTTGCGGCCATCGCGGATTACCGTCACACGCGTTGGCAGCAAAGACTGCAAGCGCTCGGCAGCCCTGTCTGCGCGCCCTTCCTGGACGAAGGAGAACACGGCGTTCAGGATGACCACGGCGATGATGGCGATGCCCAATTGCGGCATGCCGGCGAAGAAGGCCAGGATCGCAGCGACCCACAGCATCAAGGCAAAGAAGTGAATCAGCTGACTCCCGAAGCGGTGCAAGAGCGAGGGGCGAAGCGGCGGTGGCATGACGTTTGGCCCGTGCTCGGCCTGACGTGCCTGTGCCTGCTCGGTGCTCAGGCCTTGGAGTGAAGCCATGGGTGCAGTATCCGCCGACTGCTGAACAACGATCCGACAGGGCAGCGTGAGCCGCCGTTCCCGTGGCGAGCCTGTGACGGCCATGAGCAGGCCGTGCGAAAGGATGCTGTCGTGATCGACATCATCGATGAATTGCTGTGGCGCGAGCAGATCGCGCAAAGCACGGATCTCGGCGCCCTGCATGCAGCCTTGTCTGCTGGGCCGATGACCCTGTATTGCGGCTTTGATCCGACCGCGCCGAGCCTGCACCTGGGCAATCTCGCGCAGATCCTGACTGTGCGCCGTTTCCAGCAGGCCGGCCATCGGCCATTGGCGCTGGTCGGTGGTGCCACAGGACTCATTGGGGATCCCAAGTCAACGGGCGAGCGCACACTGAATTCGCAGGAGGTGGTGCAGGACTGGGTTGGACGCATCCGTGCCCAGCTCGAGCGCTACTACGAGTTTGAGGGCCCAAACGCGGCAATCGTGGTGAACAACTACGACTGGACGCAGAGCATGTCCGTCCTTGAATTCCTGCGCGATATCGGCAAGCACTTCAGCGTCAACCGCATGCTGGACCGCGAGGCCGTTGCAGCTCGCCTGGCCAAGGACGGCATCTCCTACACAGAGTTCAGCTACCAGCTGCTGCAATCCTTTGACTACCTTGAGTTATTCCGTCGCTACGGCTGCGTTCTGCAAACCGGTGGTTCAGATCAGTGGGGCAACATCACCGCGGGCGTGGACCTCATCCGTCGCATCGAGCAGACATCGGTGCACGCTCTGACAACCCCCTTGCTCACCAAGGCCGATGGCACCAAGTTCGGCAAGACAGAGTCCGGAACCATCTGGCTTGATCCGCACCTGACGAGCCCCTATGACTTCTTCCAGTTCTGGCTCAACGCCGATGACCGCGATGTCGCCAATCTGCTGCACACCTTCAGTTTCAAGGCGCGCGAGGAGATCGATGCATTGATCTCAGCCACCGTTGAGCGCCCGCATGAGCGTGCAGCGCAGCGGGCGCTGGCCGAGGAGCTGACCGATCTCGTCCATGGCCACCAGGAGCGCATGAGCGCCGAAGCGGCAGGCCGGGCACTGTTTGGTCACGGCGATCTGTCCGCCTTGCCCCAGGCGACCCTTGCCTCGGCACTGCGCGAAGCAGCAATGGCTGATGTGCGGGCAAGTGAAGTCATCGACGGTTGCTTGCCCACCATCGATGAACTGCTCACCAGATGCGGCTTGGTGACCAGCAAGTCAGCTGCTCGGCGGACCATTGCCGAAGGTGGGGCATATGCCAACAATGAACGCATTACGGACGAAAACTGGCGCCCTACAACGGAAAATCTGTTGCACGGTCAGTGGTTGGTCCTTCGCCGGGGCAAGCGATCAGTCGGCGGAATCCAACTGCTTGCCGGGCAGTAACGCCCAAAGGGGGGACCCGGTTTGACCTGCCAGTAGGCAATGGCATAGTGTTCTCCACGCCCGCGAGGGAGAAACGGACACCAAGCCGCACGCCTCTTCTTGAGTCGATTGCGCCAAGCTAGGCCGGTTCATCGCGAAGCACTGTATGGCCCGAACAACACGCCGAGGTTGGCGATTTGACCGAGTCAGACAAACCAAGTAAGTTAGGAATGTTGCCCCAAAAACGTGGCGGAAGCCAAGTTAGTGGTGCGCGTCCGTACCTTGAGAACTCAACAGCGTGTCATATGTCAATGCCAATACCCCGTTCTGGGGTTTAGCAGCAATGCTGAACAACAGACGGATTCCTTTGGTAGTACAGAACTAATGAGCAAGTCAGCTCTGTCTGCCAGCATCACAACAATTCATTTATGGAGAGTTTGATCCTGGCNNGCTTAACACATGCAAGTCGAACGGTGAAGGGGAGCTTGCTCCCCGGATCAGTGGCGAACGGGTGAGTAACACGTGGGCAATCTGCCCCAGACTTCGGGATAACTCCTCGAAAGAGGTGCTAATACCGGATACGAACTCCTTGGGCATCCTTGGAGTTGGAAAGTTTTTCGGTCTGGGATGGGCCCGCGGCCTATCAGCTAGTTGGTGAGGTAATGGCTCACCAAGGCGACGATCGTTAGCTGGTCTGAGAGGACGATCAGCCACACTGGGACTGAGACACGGCCCAGACTCCTACGGGAGGCAGC
>DNXA01000117.1:1930-3046 GCA_003506065.1 Actinomycetota bacterium | reverse complement strand
GCTGAGAGCCGTGCCTAGGTTTGCGCGTCGACAGGACCCCCAGGGATAACGAGCCGCAGTGAGCAAGGGGAAGGTTCACTGCGTGCGGCGAGGCCTTGGGGGTCTTGGCCCTTCTGCCTCGGGAGGGCCTTGGGTACGCTGAACGCATGTCGGCGTTGATGTGGTGGCTCATCCCACTGGGCGCGACCTTTCTCGCTGTTTGCTATGCCATGTACCGCGGTCGACCCGAGCGTCCGATGGAAGGTCAGGAGGGGATGCAGACCCTTCGGGCGTTCCAAGAGGCAATGAACCGCCCGATGCCACCTGAACTGCCCCTTGATGATCGCCAATCCCCGGACACCGATGAGCCGCGCAGGTGAATCTGGCCGCACCCCGTAGGCAGCTGTCCAAGCGAGCGCGAGTTCTCCTGCTCAGTGCTGCCAGCCTGGCAGTGCTGCTCCTGGTGGCGCTGTTGCTTCCCGTGCCGTTCATCCGCCTGGCACCTGGCCCCACCTTCAATGTCATCGGTGAGCTCGAGGGCAAGCCCGTCATCCAGATCGATGGCACCACGACCTACCCCACGACCGGTCAGCTGGATATGACCACGGTTCTTGAATCGGGCGGTCCGCGAGGTGGGCTCACCTTCATCGGAGCGCTGTCCTCGTGGTTCAACTCCTCCGACGCCGTGATCCCACGCGAGCTCATCTATCCCGACGATGTCTCAGGCGCAGATGTCACGGCCGAGCAGGCAGCATTGTTCAGCTCCTCAGAATCCAATGCGGTGGGCGCAGCGATGGACTACTTGAATGAGCCCGTCACGATCCAGGCCATCGTCTCCTCCGTGACGGTCGGTGCGCCAGCAGCCAACTTGCTTGAGCCAGGCGATGTCATTTTGGCCGTCAATGGCATTCCAGTGACCGACCCCGCCTCGGTCAGCACGCTGGTCCGAAGTGAGCCGATCGGCAGCACCTTCACTTTCTTGATTCAGCGCGACGGCAAGGAGCAGGAGGTCAAGGTGACCTCAGCCCCGAGCAAGGCCGACCCGAAGATCCCGTACATAGGCATCGGCGTCGGCGTGATCTACCAGCCTGATTTCCAGGTGGCATTCAATGTGGGCAATGTGGGCGGCCCAAGTGC
>DNXA01000117.1:0-1905 GCA_003506065.1 Actinomycetota bacterium | reverse complement strand
ACAGGCACGATCACTCCAGATGGCACCGTGGGACCGATCGGCGGCATCCGGCAGAAGCTCCAAGGAGCGCGATCCAATGGGGCCGAACTCTTCGTCATGCCAGCCTCGCACTGCAAGGAGGCGGCCGGTCATGTGCCAGACGGGCTGACGGTCACCCCGGTGGAGACACTGGGCGATGCAATATCGGCCATCGAAAACTGGACAGCGGGCAAGGCAGTCCCAGCCTGCCCTGTTCAGTCCTAGGCGTCTGACATAGATTCTTCACGTGTCCTTCAATTTTCCCGGTGCCCGTGATCGCTCCAGTTCGCCTACTGAGGAGCGCCGACGCCGTGGTGGAGTGCTCATCCCCACCATCGTCATCCTTGGCGTCATCGTTGTGGGGTTCGTCATCTTCACTGGTTTCTACACAGATCTGCTGTGGTTCCAGTCAGTAGACAAAGCCTCGGTTTTCACGACCCAGTTGGTCACCAAGGCGCTGCTCTTTGTCGTGTTCGGCGGATTCATGACAGCGGTGCTGCTGCTTGTCATGTGGTGGGCGTGGAAGTCGCGCCCAGAGTTCCGGGCCATGACGCCGGAACAGGCAAGTCTTGATCGCTATCGCGAGGCAGTGGATCCGTACCGCGGCAGACTGGCGATAGCTCTGGCAGTGGTGATGGGCTTGTTCGCGGGCTTGGCTGCTTCATCCGAATGGGATACCTATCTGCAGTTCCGCAATTCAACTGACTTCGGCATCACAGATCCGCAGTTCGGCATGGACCTCTCCTTCTTCACATTCATCCTTCCGTTTGTTCAGTACATCCTCGGATTCGGATTTGCAGTACTCGCCCTGGCGTTCATCGCCGCAGTGGTCGTGCAGTACTTGTACGGAGGCCTGCGCCTGCAGCCGAAGGGTGATCGGGCAACTCCGGGCGCGCAGACCCAGATCTCGATTCTGATTGCACTTGTCCTGTTCCTGAAGGCCGCTTCCTATTGGTTTGATCGATTCGCGCTCGATACTCAGAGCCAGTCGCTCGTCGTTGGCTTCACCGGGTTGAAGTACACCGATGTGCACGCGGTGCTGCCCTCGCTCAATATCTTGACCTTTGTCGCGGTCATCGTCGGCCTGCTCTTCGTGTTCAACGCCTTTCGCCGTGCATGGGTGATCCCGCTGATCGGGCTTGGCTTGATGGTGCTCACCGGAGTTGTTGTCGGAGTGCTGTACCCGCTGTTTGTGCAGCAGTTCCAGGTACGTCCGAGCGAGTTGGTCAAAGAGCAGCCGTACATCGCGCGCAACATCGAGGCCACGCGGGCCGCGTATGACGTTGCCAGCGCCGAGGTCACTGACTACCCAGGCACCGTTGCTCCGCCAACTGCCAAGGTCCTCGCTGCCAGCCAGGGCACATTGAGCAACATCCGCCTGCTTGACCCAGCTGTTGTCTCCCCGACCTACAACCAGCTTCAGCAGATCCGCGGCTACTACTCATTCAACGACACCCTCGACATTGATCGCTATTCACTCGACAAGAGCACCCGTGGCGCTGTGGTTGCAGTGCGCGAAATCAACCTCAACGGCATCTCCGAAGGTCAACGCAACTGGACCAACGATCGCACGGTCTACACGCACGGCTACGGTTTTGTCGCCGCGTACGACAACACGGCGCAGACAACTGGTCAGCCCGATTTCTTCGCCAGCAACATTCCACCCACAGGTGCCCTCCAAGCCAAGCAGCCGCGCGTGTACTTCGGCGAGAACTCACCCACGTACAGCATTGTTGGTGCACCTGAGGGCCAGGCGCCGGTCGAGCTGGACTATCCCGATGACGCAAGCCCGACAGGCCAGAAGAACTACACCTACGAAGGCTCTGGCGGCGTTGCCATGGGCTCCTTCTTCAATCGCCTGCTGTTTGCAACGAAGTTCCAGGACTC
>DNXA01000243.1 GCA_003506065.1 Actinomycetota bacterium | reverse complement strand
ACAGCGATGACCCCGACGAGCCCTACGCAAGTGGCGGTCGCGATTCCCAGCGCAGTGAACTTCTGCGCGGCCGAGGTCGCTCGGTTCCTGTCGTTCACAGACAACTCCTTTGATCGAGTACCTCACGGTAGGCAGGGAACGAACAGGGAACAATGTGATGGAGGTAAACGCGAGATAAAGAAGTGCGGTTCATCGCTTGTGCTTGGAGAGCCGCAAAGCCGATACCGGACATGCACCTACTGCCTTGCGCGCTGCTGCAAGCAAATGCTCGGGCACNNCTCCGGGAGCAGCTCGACACAGAAGCCGTGGGCATCGCACGTCGTTGGATTCAATTGCAGTTGGGAGTAGTCGCTCACTTGAAGTCCTTCCCCGTTCGTGACACAGGGCTTTTGCGTCCAGCGGGAACGGGAAGGGAGGTCGCGTTGGACTGCGCACTGCAATGCCCGTGCAGATGGTGCGCCACCTCTTCGTGGAATACATGCAAGCCGGTCGAGACAAAACGCGCGACTCCATCAGGATGCTTGCATCCACCGCGTTGCGTCACCAGTGGCAACCGTCCATTGATCCGGTGGAAATCGCCGACCTGTGCCGAATGCCTGCTGAGCAGGTCCAGGTCGGAGGCAATCGCCGGCAATCCGAAACGGCACGGCCCGCACTGACCGGCGCTTTCTCCTGCCATCCAAGTCGCGACCCGCTCGAGTTCGCGGATCGGGCAATTGCGCGCATCCAATGCCCACAGGACTCCGGCACCAATGACGCCCCCCGCCTCAGCGATTGACTCAGGGGTCCAAGAGGAGGAATTCAGGGCAGTCGCCGCCACCCAGGCTCCGCCATAGCCGCCAGTGAGGAAGGCAGCTACCTCACTGGAGAAGCCGTTGCAGCGCTTGATGATTTCGGTGATTGGCGTACCGGTTGCGATCTCTATGACGCCAGCTGAGTGAACTGCACCTCCGACACTCACCAGCGAAGTCCCAGGCGCAGCAGGGGAACCGAGCGACGCGAACCAATCGCCACCGAATCTGGCGATCAGCCCAATGTGCGCAAGGGTCTCAACATTGTGAACTGCAGTCGGCCTGCCATTCACCCCACGCATGAAGGGCCGGTCGCCCGAAACTGGCGTGGCGATGCCATCACCTGCCCAATGCGCCAGTGCACTCTCCTCGCTTGCGACATACCGAGAGGGCGGCTGGATCAACTCGATGGCGATGGGGTCGTTTCGCTCAGACAGCGATTGCTGGATGAGGTGCGCAANNCAAGGGCTTGGATCCCGTCGAACACCAGATGTGGGGAGGTCTGCAACAGCACCTGGTCCTTGCTGCTGGCTGGCTCGCCCTCCATCGCATTGGCGAGCACGACTGGTCGGCGACCATTGGACCAAGCCCGCCGAGCGGCAGCACTCTCGACCACTGCGTGCACTTTGCGGGCAGTAGGGAACCACCCGCCCCCTCGGCCACGAAGCCCCGATTTCTCCAGCTCATGGATCAACGAGCCTGGGTGCCCCGCTTTCGGGGAGCCGATGGAGGGAAGAGGACCCAGCTGCGCAAGGAACGCCGAGTACGAGCGCAGGTCCACGAGCGCCCCTGAGGGGCCTACCGGCAGAAGGCGGGCTGAGCCCTGCGGAGCCTTGGTCACGCAGCAATGCTCGCGCCTGAATGTGAGCAGCACATCCGGTCAAGCCCAAGGACAGGTAAAGGCATCGCCACAATCCCTATCCCGCTACTAGGGATATGCTCCCTCAGTGAGTTTCACCGACATCGACTTCGCGCTCTCCCTTGGGGGATTGATCGCTGGCGTCATCGTCGGACTGACCGGCATGGGTGGGGCCGCGCTCGTCACGCCGATGCTCGTACTCGTCTTCGGCATCAATCCCGCCACTGCAGTGTCCAGCGACGTGGTCGCTGCCGCGATCATGAAGCCTGTCGGGTCCTGGGTTCATATCCGCAACAAGACCGTGCACTGGGGACTGGTCGCCTGGCTGTCTGCCGGCTCAATACCCGGCGTGCTGATCGGCAGCTTCATCTTCAATGCCGTCCTGCAGACCTCAGATGCCAGTGACACGATCAAGACCTGGCTGGGTGCGGTTCTCCTGGTAGCTGTCGGCGCCATGGTGGCCAAGACCTTCATCGCGGCACGGGCATTTCGCAAGTACGGGGCTCAGGAACTCCAGGGCACCAAGATGCCGGTCAAGCCGATCCCCACACTCATTCTTGGCGCCTCGGTGGGATTGATCGTCGGCATGACCAGCGTGGGTTCAGGTTCGCTCGTCGTCACTGTGCTGCTGCTCCTGTACCCCTTGCTTCGCCCCAGCGTTCTCGTCGGCACTGACCTCACCCAGGCCGTGCCCATGCTGATCGCCGGAGCGATTGCTCATGCAGGCCTGGGCGAGATCGACATCGCCGTCGTCGTGTCACTGCTCATCGGGCAGATTCCCGGCGTCCTGGTCGGCTCACGTCTGTCGACTCGGTATGACGGTCACCTCCTGCGCTACCTGCTGATGGTGATTCTGGCCGTCACCGCATTGAAACTGCTTGGTGTGGCCAGCAGTCTGTTCGCAGGAGTCGTCGCCATCATTGCCACCCTGNNACAGAAGCGGGCGCTGCACGAGCCGGAACAGCCAACCGAAGTGAGATAGTCAAGACATGCTCGCGATTGCTCAACCGAGTGGTCCGGGTGGGCCCGAAACCCTTGTATGGGCCGAAGTGCCAGAGCCTGTGCTGGGTCCAGGTGAGGTCACGATCGCGGTAGCCGCAGCTGGAGTCAATCGCGCAGATCTCCTGCAGAGACAAGGGATGTACGACCCCCCACCCGGTTCCAGCACCATCATCGGGCTGGAATGCTCCGGAGTGATTGCAGCAGTGGGCCAGGGAGTCTCCAGCTTTGCAGTCGGAGACGCTGTCGTGGCACTCCTGGCGGGCGGTGGATACGCCGAGCGGGTAACTGTGCCGATCGGGCAGGTGCTCGCACTGCCCCCAGGCATCACCTTGATCGAAGGTGCTGGACTTCCCGAAGTGGCATGCACGGTGTGGAGCAATGTCTTCATGAGCGCCAAACTGCAGCAGGGTGAATGGCTGTTGATTCACGGTGGAGGTTCGGGCATCGGCACGATGGCGATCCAACTGGCCAAGGCCATGGGCGCTCGGATCGCTGTGACTGCTGGAAGTACGGAGAAACTCGATGCATGCGCCCAGCTGGGTGCGGAGATCCTGATCAACTACAAGGAACAGAATTTCCTCGATGTTCTGAGGTCCGAGGTCGGAGGGGTCGACGTGATCCTCGATGTGATCGGGGCCAAGTACCTTGACTCGAATATCAAGGCACTCAACCGAAACGGACGGCTGGCGATCATCGGCATGCAAGGCGGCACAAAGGCAGAGATCAATCTCAATGAGCTGCTGCGCAAGAACGCCACGGTGCACGCATCCAGTCTTCGCGGCCGACCACTGGCTGAGAAGGCGCTGATCTGCCAGCAGGTTGGCGCTGTCGTGTGGCCATGGATTCACGCGGGGCTGGTCAAGCCGGTCATCGGCGCGCAATTGCCGATCAGCCAGGCATCTGCTGCCCATCGAATGCTTGAAGCCGGCGAGGTCACCGGCAAGATCCTGCTGACGATCCCAGGTTCAGCCCAGGCATGAGACGCACACAGTTCTCGTCATTGCTGTTGGCAAGCCTGCTTCCGCTCACGCTTGCGTCGGCGAGCTGGGCCGAGACTGCCGAGCCTTCTGCTCCTTCGACGGTGGGTCCAAGCCCAGGGACGAGTGCTTCGACAAGCCCATCCACCAGCCCAGGGACAGCCACCGGCACGAGCGTGGCCTGTCCCGTTGTCGCGAGCCAACTCACTGCATCGCAGGCCGCGGTGGCCTTTGCGCTTGCCGGACGGAAATTGGCCGCTGCAGCACAGGCATCCAAGCGCTACCCCTTTGGCGCACTGACCGATCAGACCAGATACGTGCGCACCGGACCGACGGCCTGGACCAGCGGCTTCTTCCCGGGTGAACTGTGGTCGATGTATCGATGGACGGGCAGTTCTCAGTGGCTCCGTCGCGCACGAGCGGCAACTGCGCCTCTGGTTCGCGTGGCCAATGACCGGGGAACCCACGATCTCGGCTTCATGATCGGCGTGCCCATGCAACTGGCAACGCAATTGGATCCAAGTCAGGCGCGCAAGCGTGCCTACCTCAACGCCGAGATCACCGCTGCGAAGTCATTGGCTCGTCGTTGGAATGGACAGGTGCAGGCGATCAAATCGGCCGACTACAACGGCCGCTGGGGAGTGATCATCGACTCGGCGATGAACGCGCCGCTGATGATCAAGGTCGGACAGCTGCTGGGCCCCGAGGGCAATGCGCTTGTGTACTTCGGCGAGCAGCACATGCTCACTTTGGCCAAGCACTTCATCCGCGACAACGGATCGACCTTCCACCGCATGGCATTCAATCCCGCGACTGGTGCATTGATCGGGCCCATTGCGGGGCAGGGGCTCGCAAGCACATCGAGCACCTGGGCTCGGGGACAGGCCTGGGCCATCAATGGCTTCGCACGCTCCTACGAGCTCACGGGCAATCCGGAATTCCTCAAGGCCGCAGAGACCACCGCGAACTACTGGATGAGTCGAGTGCCGCCTGGTTGCGTGCCAGCCTGGGATCTTGATGTCAGCGGCAACCGTGCGCCCCGAGATTCCTCAGCAGCTGCCATCGCCGCCAGTGGACTGCTCACCTTGGCGGCCCGCGAGCCTGACGCCGAGAGTGCCCGCACCTACGCCGATTACGCCAAACTCACTCTCGGCACCCTGGCAAGCAGCGGGTGGTTGAACACCAGCACAAAGAATCCAGGAATCCTGCTCCAGCAGAGCCTCAATGTCCCCGCAGATCCGCGGGTTGGGAGCTACGTGTGGGGTGACTACTACCTTCTGGCAGCAATCGCTCAAGTATTTGCACCACGATCTTCAACGCACCCAGAGCCAACAAACTCACCAACACCCACTATGAGTACCACGCCAACGACTCCACTTCCAACAACCAGTAATTGATCGCCGGCAAGTCGAACTC
>DNXA01000155.1:3002-9329 GCA_003506065.1 Actinomycetota bacterium | reverse complement strand
GGAGACAAGTGAGAGCGGCGGCAGGCCGGAGAGATCAAAATCGGGGTTGGCTTCGGCGATCAGTGGGTCTTCCCACGTGGTCACTGTGCCATTGAGCACTCCTGCGGCCGCCTGGGGAGTGAAGACGAGTCCCTCCAGACCAAGCACGCTGTAGGCGATCGTGACGGGGTAGGCGAAAGCGGGTATGGCGATGACCTTGTCGGCCGGGCACGATGCGGTCTTGAAGGCAAGCAGTTCTTCAGGGGTGGGAGCCTGACCCAGCAACGCGATCGGCGCGTTCGTGCCAACAGCAACTTCTGTGACCGTCTGCTCTGGACACACTGAAGCGAGCGCCGCGCCAACGGTGTCCATTGATCCAGCGAACTCCTGCGGTGTGGAGATATCGACGTTGCCGGTGCCGCACTCGATGTTCGCCTCAGCGCGCGCAGCGAGCACATCAGGAGGCATCGGGGGCGTGCAGGCGCTGAGGACAAGTGCACCTGCACCGAACACAGCAGCGAGGACGATGCCTCGGATCTTCAACGAGTTCCGAGACATCGTCCTCACCTTCGCTAGATATTGTGTTGTAGAGCCGTAACTACTTGATCTTGAGAACGTTCTCGCGGGCCTTGGCCAGGATCTTTCCTGTCAGAGGCACATAGCCGAGTGCAGATGCGCGCGACGGTCCGCACTTGGCCAGCACGTAGTCGAAGTACTGGCGAACTCCCAAGCCGTTGGCGCCCTTGCCATCAATCTGTGCGAGTCCGTACGTGAAGATCGCGATCGGGTAGGCGCCCTTGACCTTGTTCTCGTAGTTCAACTTCACGATGCCCGAGGACTGCATATCGGTCTGCGTTGAGAGGTTCTTTGCCGCAGAGGCAGCTGACGGGGCAATGAATTCGCCCATCGCATTCTGCAGACGTGCCGATGGGTAGCCCTTGGCGTCGCCGAGGTCGACGTAGCCAATGGTGCCTTCCTTGGCGATCACGTTCGCCATGACTCCCTGGTTGGTGCGACCAGCCACAGAGTTCTGAGGTGGCACGCCGCCCGGGAATGCGGTGGACATGTCATCTTGAACCTTGCCGAACATGCTGGGTGCCCATGCGTTCAGGTACTGCAGGAAGTTGTTCGTGGTGCCTGATGCATCCGAGCGGTACGCGATCGTGATCGGCACTGCTGGGATCGACTTTGCGATGCGAGGATTGGACTTCAGGATCTCCGCGTTGTTCCACGTGGTGATGTTGCCGCTGAAGATCTTCGCCAAAGTGGCCTGCGTCAACTGAATCGAGGAACCAAGGGTGCGACCAGTGGTCGGGTTCTTGAGGTTGATCGCAATGGCGATCGAGCCGCCGACATTCGGCACGTACTCCCAAGCGAAGGTCGGCTCACCTGAGGTGTAGGCCGAGTCGGTCTGGCCGAACACGAAGGTGCCCTTGGCGAAGTTGCCCTTGCCAGTTCCTGAACCGGTTGAAGTGTAGGTGATGGTGAAGTTGTTCTGAGAGCCGTTGAAGTCGGCTGCGCACTGCTGCATGAATACGGCTGGGAATGAGGCCCCACCGCCTGGAACAGTTTCGGCTGCATTGGCCGGGGCAACCATTGCGAGCCCTGAGGCTGCGATTGCGGTACCGGCGACGATCGCGAGGGTGCGACGCACTGAATTCTCCTTTGATGAATGTGATGACTGCATATTTGAAGTTACGTACTTCACGTGGCCGGTCAGGGGCTTATCCGTGACGCGCAGTCAACTCCAAGATGAACAGTGCGTGCCAAGATGAACAGTGGCTTAACCGAATCGACCATTCACATAGTCGAGGGTGCGCTGATCCTGGGGCTGGCCGAAGATATCGGTGGTCAGACCCTGTTCGACAATGTGTCCTGGCTCGCCCTCTTGTGCGAGGAAGAACGCAGTGTTGTCGGCAACACGCACTGCCTGCTGCATGTTGTGCGTGACGATCACGATCGTCACTTCCTTGGACAACTGACGAATCGTCTCTTCGATCTTCAGCGTTGAAGCTGGGTCAAGTGCGGAGCATGGCTCGTCCATCAACAGCACGCTGGGTTGCACTGCAAGTGCTCGAGCAATCACAAGTCGCTGCTGCTGACCACCGGAGAGATCACCTGCAGCGTGATTGAGCCTTTCCTTAACCTCTGTCCACAACCCTGCGGCCGTCAGGGTGTGCTCGACGATGTCATCGTGATTGTCGCGCTTCATTCCCGAGAGCTTCAGCCCTGAGAGCACGTTGCCACGGATGGTCATGCTGGGGAATGGATTCGGCTTCTGGAAGACCATGCCGATCTGCAGACGAATGTGCACCGGGTCAACATCAGAGCTGTAGATGTCCTTGCCCTCATAAAGGACTGAACCAGCCAAGGCTGCACTTGGGATCAGCTCATGCAGGCGATTCAAGGTTCGGATGAACGTTGACTTGCCGCAGCCCGAGGGCCCGATCAGCGCGGTCACGGTGTTCTTGGGAAAGTCGATGTTGACGTTCTCCAGAACCTTTCGCTTGCCGAACCAGACACTCACGTTTTCTGCGCGCAATTCGCTTGGGGCCTGCTTGCGAGCGGAGATGAGATCCGATTCCATCATTGCGACTTCCTCGAATTCAGCGGTTGACATGGCCATCTCCTATTTCGCGCGACCTACGCGTCCTCGGCCGAGGACGCGTGCAAGGGTGAACAGAACAGCGATAAGAATCATGAGAGCAAGGGCCGCTCCCCAAGCCCGAGCCACAGCGTCGGGGTACGGGACGGCCACGTTGTTGAAGATGTACACGGGAATCGATGCGATCGCCTGGCCAAAGGGATTGATCACTGTTCCGTCGTTGTTGCCGGCCGCGAGCAGCAGCGGGGCTGTCTCGCCGATGACACGAGCGATGCCCAGCAGGATTGCAGTGATGATGCCGGTCTTCGCTGCTGGCAGCACCACACGCATCACTGTGCGCGCTCGAGTTGAGCCAAGAGCAAGGGCCCCGGTGCGGAGTTCGTCGGGGATGAGTTTGAGTACTTCTTCCGCGGTGCGTGCCACCGTGGGCAGCATCAAGATCGCGTACGCGAGGCCACCTGCGAGGGCGTTCTGGCTGAACCAGCCCGTCGACACCGCGATCGTCAGGATGAACAAGCCCGCCACGACGGAGGGCACACCACTCATTGCCTGGACGAAGAAGCGCACATACGGCACGGCCTTTCCACGCACTTCAGTGATGTACACGGCAGTGGCAATGCCGATGGGCACGGCGATGAGTGAGGCAATTGCCACAATCAGGATGGTTCCGACAAGCGCGTGCCCGATGCCACCGTATTCAAGAGGTGTGCTCGGATTGATGAACACACTGTTCTGATAGATGAAGTGCGGACTCAGCGCTCGCAGCCCGCGAACGACGAGCGAGCCCAGCAGCGACAGGAGCACCACGACGCTGAACACGGTCGAGCCGATGGCATTGACGATGATGATCGAGTCAGCAATGCCACGCACCCCTCGAGTGGCCCAGGCTGCGATTCCCGAAGCCACCAGCTGCAGGGGGAAGTAGATGACCGTGAGAACGATGGCACCGGGAATCGGTGAGAAGAAGAACAAAGCCGCTGAGATCACGGCGGGAATCACGACGGCCAGTGCCACCGCCATGGTGAATGAACGTGGCTTGTGTCGCCATGGTCGCTGCGGTGTCTGGACCATGCCCTCTGGATCCAATGGCGCTTGGTAGGTGATGGTGCTCACTTCTGCAACCTGCCCGTCCGGTTGACGATCAAGTTGGCAACGATGTTGACCCCGATTGTTCCGAGGAACAGGAAGAAGCCTGCAGCCAGCAGCAGATTCAGCTCTTCTGGGCCGGAGACCTCGCCGAAGCGCGAGACGATGAGCGTGGCGATGGATCCGCCGCCTGACTCGATGATGTGGTACCAGTTCGTTTCAAAGGTGAGCTTCAAGACGAAGAAGACGGCGATCGTCTCGCCAAGTGCGCGACCCAGACCGAGCATCACACCGCCGACGATCCCACCACGTCCGTAGGGCAGGGCGACGTACCGCAGCATGGTCCACAGCGAGCACCCGAGCGCCTCCGCGGCATTCACGAGATCAGGCGGTGTTCGGCTCAGAACCTCCCGCGAGATGGAGGTGATGATCGGAATCATCATGATGGCGAGAACGAGCCCAGCGATGAAGGGCGTTCCAGAGAAATTCTGCGAGGTGTTCTGAAAGATCGGGATCCAACCGAGGTACTGGTTGAGCAGTTGCTGCCACTGCTCGGCCGGTGGATTCAGGATGTAGAAGGCCCACAGGCCGATGATCACCGACGGGATGGCCGCAAGCAGATCGATCAGGTTGGTCAGAACTGACGAGAGCTTTCGCGGGGCGATGAACACCATGAAGATCGAGAGCATGAGCGCCACTGGAACAGCGATCACGAGCCCAATGACCGCCAACAGCACAGAGCCGTAGAGCATGCCCCAGATGCCTGCCGTGGGTGGATCGGTGTTGATGTCCCACCCGGTGGAGAAGATGAAGTCCAGCCCTTGGGTCTGGAAGGCCGAGACCGCCTGCACGCCCAGGAAGATGGCGATGCCTGCAAGCACGATCAACGAGGTGAATGCCGCGCCCGTGACCAGCCTGCTGAACACTCGATCACCTCGATGCGAGGTCGCGGCCGAATGGAGGTCGCGTTGTTGCAGGTCGGGAGTGGCCATATCCGGATGTTGTCTGAGTGAGGTTGACGCCAAGGGGCATCGAGTGGGAACACCAACCATCTTCAATGTGAACGGATGGTGAATTCGGTCGTGCCAGGCTGCAGATGTTCACGCCGCTAAGGTCACCAGGATGAGCTTCAAGCCCACGGGCAAGACGGTGCGCACTGGGCTCACTGCCGTGGTCGGGCTGGTCGTCATGATCGCGGTCTTCGCCTTTGTCTTCCCGCAGATGGGCGATTACCGAGCTGCGCTCACGCAGATCATCGAAATGGAACCGATCTGGATTGCCGGGCTCGCCGTCGCAAGCGCAATCAATATTGGGATCTACCCCTTCACCACCTCCGCGGCCTTGCCTGAAGTCGGCTACCGCACAAGTTTCATCAACCGACAGGCCGGCTTCTTGATCAGCAATGTGCTGCCCGGAGGCGGCGCCGTTGCCGCAGCCACTCAATACGCGATCCTGGCGCGCTACGGCGTCGATGCCGCGCGAGCCGCGGCCGCTGTCACTGCAGACGCGATCTGGACCTACCTGTTGATCTTGGGCGCCCCCGCGCTCGCCGTCTCCTTGCTCGTCGCCGACGGCCGCTCCGCGGCGGCCTACATCACCGTCGCCGGCATTGGACTGGCGGCAGTGGTCGTGTCGATCATCGCGATCGTGGTCGTCCTTCGCTCAGAATCGACTGCGAGACGGCTCGGGGCATTTCTGCAGGCTCCTGTGAGCCGGATCTACCGAGTGATCCGTAGGCCTTCCCCCGATGTCTCCGAGGTGCTCGGTGCCTTCAATCAGCACGCCTCAGCAATGGTCAAGACCCGTTGGAAACAGTTGACTATCACCAATGTTGCGGCACAGATGGCGCCGATCCTGGTGTTGGGTGTTGGACTTGCGGCACTGGGGGCCTTCCCGGATCCAGTCACGCCAATCGAGGTCTTCGCAGCGTTCTCCATAGCGTTGATCCTGACCAGCATCCCGCTCACGCCGGGGGGTCTTGGCACAGTGGATGCGGCCCTGGTGGCCCTGCTCGTAGCCTTCGGCTGTCCGGCCGCCGACGCAATCGCAGCCGATCTCATCTGGCGACTGGCTTGGTTCGTTCCACAACTTGTCGCCGGATTGATCGCCTTGGCAATCTACGGTTGGGACAGACGGCGCCAGCCGCTGACAAGTGAGGATTGAGCGATGCAGATTGAAGTGTGGTCGGACTTGGTGTGCCCGTGGTGCTACATCGGCAGGCGTCAACTCGACATCGCACTTGAGTCCTTCGAGCACAGGGGTGAAGTGACGATCTGGCATCGCGCCTATCAGCTCAATCCTCAGGCAGGAACCCAAACCCAGGCCACTACCGAGATGCTTGCTGAAAAGTACGGAGTCAGCGTCCAGGAGGCAAGGGACATGCAGCGTGGGGTGACGGACGCGGCAGCCAGTGTCGGCCTGCACTATCAGCTCGATCGCACCCTGAGCGGAAACACCCGCGATGGGCACCGCCTCGTGCTCTGGGCGCAGGACCAAAGCCATTCCGCCGGGGAACTGCTGCTCAACACTGTCTTCAGTGCCTACTTCGAACAAGGGGCCTCGATCTTTGGAATCGACGAACTCACCGCCTTCGCCATTGGCGCTGGCCTTGATGGCGATGCAGCACGGGCGCTGCTCACCGGAGACGAATACGCGGA
>DNXA01000155.1:1333-2979 GCA_003506065.1 Actinomycetota bacterium | reverse complement strand
GCCTTGGCGCAAGCCTGGGAAGCCGCTTCGGCTACCCCATGACCACCGGACAGATCTATCTCGTGCGTCACGGAGAGACTCAATGGAGCAAATCCGGGCGGCATACCGGCCGCACTGAACTTCCCTTGACCGCGCAAGGCGAACGCGATGCCATCGCCGTCGCATCACTTCTACCTCAGCAGCCCGCATTGGTCCTGTGCAGTCCGCTCCAACGAGCCCAGCGCACAGCAGCCCTTGCCGGGCTGACCATCACGCGCACGGATCCCGATCTGCTCGAATGGGACTACGGCGCCTGGGAAGGGCTGACCACGGCAGAGATTCGCGAGCAGCGAAACGATCCTGAGTGGACAATCTGGTCTGAACCGATTCCGGCCGGGGCAACTCCCGGCGAGCAACTGGCCGATATTCGCGTACGTGCCAGTCACGTCATTGCGCAATGCCTGCCGGTGATTGCGCAAGGCCAAGAGTGCGTCCTGGTCGCGCACGGACATGTGCTGCGGATTCTCACAGCAACGTGGCTGGCGCTGGACCCCATTGACGGCCGCCTGTTCGCCTTGGAGCCCGCAACCTTGTCCATCCTGGGATTCGAGCACGAACAGCACGTAATCCGAACCTGGAATGCAGGGAGCCAGCAACCTCACTAGGTTGATCAAGTGCAAAACGACGGCGTCACCCAGCGGCAGATCAAGTTTGCTGTCTTCCTCCAGTCGATGGCCTCGCTGCTGCTCATCACAGCCGGAATCGTCCGCTGGACAGCAGTGGGGTTTGACGCCTGGTCCCTGGTGTTCATCCTTGCCGGTATCGGAGCGGCAACAGCCGTCGCATTTCTCACCCGAGCCCTGCGCAGATTCTGATCTCACAGGGCCTGACACTGCGCGGTGCTGTCCACCCCTAGACTGCACTCACCAAGGGGAGCTCGCAGATTCGGCGGGCTGAGAGGGTGGACGTCTCCACCGACCCAATGAACCTGATCTGGGTAATGCCAGCGCAAGGGAGAAGGTGGATATGCGTTTCCATGCAGCAAAATTGACTATCGGGCTCGTCCTCAGCAGCGGAATTGTGTTGAGTGCATGCGGCACCAATCCCGATTCCTCTGGTCCGACAACCGTGCGGTTGCTCACGCACGATTCATTCGTGGTCAGTCAGGCACTGATCGATCAGTTCAAGCAGGACACCGGGATCTCCATCGAGGTAACCACGGGTGGTGACGCAGGTTCGATGGTCGCCGGCGCGGTGCTCGCATCTGGCTCACCCAGCGCCGATGTGATGTTCGGAGTCGACAACACCTTGCTTTCAAGAGCGGTGGACGCCGAGGTGTTCAGTTCGTACACCGCGTCCGATGCCGGTTCACTTGTGCCGAGCCTGCGCGAGGACACCGCGGGCGGAGTGGTGACCCCGATCGACTACGGCGATGTCTGCATCAACATCGATGATGCCTGGTTCGCCGATCACGAGGTGGCCAAGCCCACGTCCATCGATCAGCTGACGGATCCGAAGTACAAGGATCTGCTGGTTGTCCAGGATCCGGCCAGCTCGTCGCCCGGATTGGCCTTCCTGCTGGCGACAATCGCGAAGTATGGCGATGGCTGGACGAAGTACTGGGAGGGGCTCAACGCAAACGGCGTCAAGGTCTCGGGCAGTTGGAC
>DNXA01000155.1:0-1275 GCA_003506065.1 Actinomycetota bacterium | reverse complement strand
TTCGCTGGAGTGCTGCGCGGAACTCAGAACGAATCTGCTGCCCAGAAGGTCGTCGACTGGCTGCTGTCTGCACCCGTACAGGCTGATGTTCCGCTATCGATGTTCGTCTTCCCCGCGCGCGAGAACACCCCACTGCCGGAGGTGTTCACCAAGTTTGCAGCCCAGGTGCCAGATCCGCTCCAGCTTCCAGCAGCCGATGTGAACGCGCACTTGAGTGAGTGGCTCAAGACCTGGGGTCAGGTGATGGGGCGCTGAATGCGCCAGGCTGGCTGAAGTGGGCGTGGGTTCCCCCTGCTCTCTTTCTTGCCGTCCTGCTCGGTGCGCCGCTGGCGACAGTGCTGCAGCATTCATTCGCAGCTGTTGAGTCCTTCGATTGGTCCACGACCTTGCGCATCGCGGGTCTGGCTGCCGTGCAAGCTGTCATCAGTGCGGTGTTCTCGCTGGCCATCGGCCTGCCACTCGCGGGAGTGCTGAGCACCTATCAGTTCCGCGGCAGGGCGATCACCCAGGCTTTGGTCACGGTCCCATTCGTGCTGCCAACAGTCGTCATCGCGCTGGCCTTTCGCGGCATGTTCGGTTCGTTTCTCGAACCCGGATTTCTGCTGGTGATCGCAGCACACACCTACATCAATCTTGCAGTGATTGTTCGCATCGTCGGAGCGACGTGGCAGCAATTGGACGCGCGCGAGGTGACCGCAGCGAGAAGTCTGGGCGCTACGCCTATCCATGCTCTTGTCACGGTCACTCTGCCTCAATTGCGCGGCGCGATTCTCTCTGCTTCCGCGGTCGTGTTCGTGTTCTGCTTCACCTCACTCGGCGTGGTGCTCGTCCTGGGCGACAGCAGTACGCGCACTCTGGAATCGCAGATCCTCCGCGAAACCTCACTCCTGCTCGACTTCCCCACCGCGGCCTTGACTGCCGTGCTGCAACTGCTTGTCGTCACGGCCGCTTTGCTCATTGGGGCTCGGGCCTCCATGAATCGAACGCGATCGACCCCTGTGCTGCGCATCGCCCGCATTCCGCATCCCCGACTCCTGCGCCAGCGAATCCTCGTATTCACGATTGCCATCACAGGCGTGGCAATCGTGCTGCTGCCCCTGGCCTCACTTGCTCTCGACTCGCTCAGGGGTCCGAGTGGATGGACCTTGCAGTGGTGGCAGTCGTTGACATCACTGGACTCCGGAACCACACGGCTGGCAAGCCCGGCCTCAGCAATCGCGGTGTCCTTGAAGTACGCCTTGATCTCGGGACTGATAGCCGGACTCATCGGAGTCC
>DNXA01000072.1 GCA_003506065.1 Actinomycetota bacterium | reverse complement strand
TGATGAGCAGGTTGCCGATGAAGCCTGGGCCGTCGTTGACCACAACAGGGCTCTTGCCCATGCGCTGGGTGAGTTCGACCAACGCAGTCACATCCTCGTCAGAGGTGACGGGAGTCTTGATGACTTCGACGAGCTTCATAGCCGGCACGGGATTGAAGAAGTGCAGGCCAACGACTCGCTCGGGGCGGGTGGTTGCAGCAGCCAGGATCACCAGAGGGATCGTGGAGGTGTTCGAGGCGATGAAGGTCTCAGGTCCGACCAGCTTGTCGATGCGTCCAAGGATGTCGTTCTTCAGTTCCACATCCTCGTAGACGGCTTCCACAACAAGATCTGCGCCGGCAACTGCTCCAAGATCAGTGGTGATGCTGAAGAGCTCGCGCGCCTTGGCGGCCTGCTCCTCAGTGATCTTCCCGCGCTTGAGGGTGCCGTCCAGTCCTGCATTGATGCGATCGCGCGCACGCTGTGCGCCGGCCTCACTGGTCTCAACTCCAACTGCCTCGATGCCGCTTTGCACTGCAACCTGGATGATGCCGCAGCCCATGATGCCGCAGCCGACAACGGCCATCTTGTTCACTGCCACGAGGGTTCTCCTTGACTCCACGCACTCAGGGCGCGCTTGTTTCACATTGGGATCGAGCCTTTTGAATCTCGATTGAAACTACCGGTTTGACGCTAGTGGAGCAACGAAGCCCCGTCCACTGGACAGGGCTTCGTATTCCAAGACTTATGCGCCTGCGACCTCGATGATGACCGCGCCGCCCTGGCCACCGCCAGCACACATGGTCGAAAGCCCGATGCCGCCGCCACGACGACGAAGCTCGTGGATGAGCGTTGCGATCTGACGGGTGCCCGATGCTGCGACTGGGTGGCCCAGTGAGCAACCGCTTCCGTAGATGTTCACCTTCTCCTCATCGATGCCCATGACCTTGCAGGCAGCGACTGGAACAGAGGCGAAGGCCTCATTGATCTCCCAGAGATCAATGTCATCAACGGTCATTCCCGCACGCTTCAGTACCTTCTCTGCAGCGGCGAGTGCGCCCATGCCGGTGTACTTGGGGTCGACACCGGCTGCTGCCCATGCCTTGACTGTTGCCAGTGCCGTGAGGTTGTGCTCCTTGGCGTAGCTGTCGCTGACGACCACTACCGCTGAGGCTGCATCGTTGACGCCCGAGGAGTTGCCAGCCGTGATCGAGAAGTCATCGATCTCTGGGTGCAATGGCTTCAACGTGGCCATCTTCTCCAGAGTCGAGCTGCCACGCGGGTGCTCGTCGACTGCGAACTCAACGGTGGAGCCGTCCTTGGTCTTGACGATGATCGGACGGATCTCATCCAGGAACTTTCCATCCTCGATCGCCTTGGCTGCGCGCATGTGTGAACGCCAGGCCCACTTGTCCATGTCCTCGCGTGAGATGCCGTTCTTCTGCGCAACGTTCCAGCCCACGGACAGGGTGACGTCATCTGTGGCATCTGAGCGGTGGGGGAAGGTCGGTGCCATCCGGGTCTCGAACTCATCCTCGGTGCCAAGCACGCGGAAGACGGTGCGGGGACCAGCTGAGGACGCCTGCACGCCACCAGCGACGATGACATCTTCCATGCCGGCCTTGATTGAAGCTGCCGCACTGCCCAGGGCAGCCAGGCTTGATGCGCAGTGGCGGTTGATCGCCTGACCGGCAACGTCCTCAAGTCCATTGGCAACTGCGCCATAACGGGCCAGGTCGCCGCCGCCGTAGCCGGCTTCGCCAAGAATCACGTCGTCGACATCATTGCCGTCGATGCCGGCTGCCTTGATGGCTTCGCCGATGATGAAGGTGGCCAGATCCTCTGCAGAGGTCTCGCTCAGAGTGCCCTTGCGGGCGGTACCGATGGGGGTACGAACGGCGCTAACGATGACGGCTTCAGTCACTGACTACCTCACAAGACATAGGCGCCCGAATAGCGCCAGGGAAAATGCTCCCGACATGGCACCTGCCTCACGGCTGGACCTGTCTGAGCAAGGAGAACTTTAGAATAATAGGTGCATCTGTGTAAACAAGGTAGACGATTCGCTAAAGTTCGCTTTCGGCGCAGGCAAGGTGGCCTGCAGCCCCCCATCTGACCCGACTTCTCGGGCGTGATCGGACATCAATCAGGAGGATCTATGGAGTTCCAGGGCGCATCTGCCATCGTTACCGGCGGAGCCGGCGGTTTCGGCGAGGCCACAGTTCGTCGTCTCGTAGCTGCAGGCACGAAGGTCGTCATCGCTGACCTCCATGACGAGCGCGCAAACGCACTTGCCAAGGACCTGGGCTCATCGGTCCAGTACGTCCGCACTGACATCACTGACGAGCAGAATGTCATCGAAGCCGTCAATGCCGCTCAGGAGATGGCCCCATTGCGTTTTGCAGTTGCGGTGCACGGCGGACCGGCAGCCGGCAAGCGCCTGGTTGGCCGCAATGGCGAGACCTACCCAGTTGAGACATTCCGCAAGACCGTGGAGATCTTCCTGGTGGGCAACTTCACCGTGCTCAGCCGCGCAGCCGCGGTCATGAGCCAGAACGAGCCAGATGCTGACGGTCAGCGTGGCGTCTGCATCGGCACCGCATCGATCGCCGGCTTCGAGGGCCAGGTGGGCCAGTCCGACTACTCAGCAGCCAAGGGCGGTGTCATCGGCATGACGCTGACTGCAGCTCGCGATCTTGGCCCGGCCGGCATCCGCGTGATGACGATCGCACCAGGAACCTTCCACACCTATGCCTACGGCGATGTGCCGATCGAGCAGCTCAACGAGCGCTTCGCAGCGCTCATCCCCAACCCCAAGCGCATGGGCAATGCCGATGAGTACGGCCAGTTGGCAATGCAGATCTTCGAGAACAACTTCCTCAACGGCTACACCATCCGCCTTGACGGCGCCCAGCGCTTCTAGTTCGGATTTGTGTCACTGAACCACAGGTAGCCGGCAGAGTATTTCTGCCGGCTACTTTCTTGTATCCGCGACATCGGGCAATGAGCCCGGACATAATTCCCTGACTCAATACCCACTGTTTTGCCATATCTGGAGGATTCATGGACATCAACGGCGCATCTGCCATCGTTACCGGCGGCGCCGGTGGCTTCGGCGAAGCAACAGTTCGTCGCCTGGTCGCCAAGGGCGCCAAGGTCGTCATCGCTGACCTGCACGACGAACGCGCAAACGCACTCGCCAAGGAGCTCGGCTCATCAGTGCAGTACGTCCGCACTGACATCACCGACGAGCAGAACGTCATCGAAGCCGTCAACGCTGCACAGGAGATGGCCCCACTGCGGGTGGCTGTCGCCGTGCACGGTGGCATGGGCGGACCTGGCGGCGGTGCTTCGCGCATGGTTGACCGCCACGGCGTGCCGATCGCGCTTGACGCCTTCCGCTTCTCAGTCGAGATCTACCTGATCGGTCACTTCACCGTGATCTCCCGCGCTGCTGCAGTGATGAGCCAGAACGAGCCTGATGCTGATGGCCAGCGCGGTGTCTGCATTGGCACCG
>DNXA01000234.1 GCA_003506065.1 Actinomycetota bacterium | reverse complement strand
ATCATCGCTGCAACGAAAAGGAACTCGGCAACCCAGTCGCGATCACTGACCGCATCGATGGAATTGCCCAGGGCTTGATCGAAGCCGAGATCAATAGCCACCCCTTGCGGGTCAAGGCCAAGGGAGGAACCGGCAAGCGCCCCCGCGCCCAGCGGAGACCTCGCTGTGCGCGCATCCCAATCAGACAAGCGCTCCAGATCGCGGCCGAGTGAATGCACATGCTTGGCAAGCTCATGCGCGAACGACACCGGCTGAGCATGTTGGAGATGAGTGAACCCCGGCGAAGTTGTCGCAATGTGCTCGCGCGCCTGCGCGAGGAAGGCCGACTGAAGATCAATGACATCCCGTGCGAGATAGCGAACTTGATCGCGCAGGTACAGACGAAAGTCGGTGGCGACTTGATCATTGCGGCTGCGGCCGGCGCGCAATCGTCCACCGAGCTCACCGAGCCTCTCGATCAGTTGCCGCTCAACGGCGGTGTGCACATCCTCATCATCGGCACCGGGTTGCGCCGCACCACTGTGCATATCGACGAGCAATGCACCGAGTGCCTCGGAGACTGCCATGAGTTCACCGTCGGTGAGCAGACCCGCCGAATTCAGCACCTTCGCATGGGCTTGGGTCTGCTGGATGTCGTATGGCGCAAGACGCCAATCGAAATGCACGGATCGACTGAGCGCTGCCATCGCATCCGATGGACCATCGGCGAATCTGCCGCCCCACAGGCGAGTTGGCTGACCCTCAGTCACGAGGTTCTCCTCTGATTGGTATCACGAGCTGGCGCTTCACCGCGTCGGTCGGCGAGTGAGAGCAGATTGGCACAGAAGTCCGCAGCAGCCTCGTTGGTGCCCATGACCACCATGATCGTGTCGTCACCTGCGACCGTTCCAACGATCTGGTCGAAGCGAGCCCGATCAAGGTAGCCGGCGAGATAGTGCGCTGCGCCAGGCGGCGTATGCAGCACCGCGATGTTCTGTGCCGCTTGTGCGCCGACCAGCACATCAGTGACCACGCGGCTGATCGTGTTCGGAATCGCAAGGTGCGTGACCACCTGGCTGCGCGAGATGACATAGCGCGAGCCAAGGTCAGCATCATGGGTCTTGACTGCGCCTATCGCATCAAGATCACGCGAGAGGGTGGCTTGAGTGACATCGAGCCCTTCAGCAGCCAGGGTCTCACGCAATTGCTCCTGCGATTGGATGGCTCCATCCTCGATCAAAGACTCGATGCGAATTCTTCGAGCCGCCATCGTCTTAGGCGCACTCATGTCGACACTCCGATGCCTGCAAATGCCAAGGACCAACGCATCAATGTCTCATCGAGATCAAGGTCTGTGATGTTGAGGGCCGGAGCCATCCGGATGGCATCCATGGCAACCGGGTTGGCAAGAATTCCGTTGGCGCGCAATGCCAGATCCACGTCAGTGCTGCTGACCCCACTCAATTCCGCAGCAAGCAGCAGTCCGCGCCCTCTGACCCCCGACACCTGCCCTCCGGAGATCTGAGGCAGTTGCTCGGTGAGCAGTGCACCGCTATTGCCGACGCGTTCAAGCAGGTCCTCGCGTTCGATCACGTCGAGCACTGTGAGCGCGGCGCGGGCAGAGATCGGATTGCCGCCAAAGGTCGAACCGTGCGAGCCCGGAGTCAGCAGAGTCGCCGCATCGCCGAAGGCCAGCATCGCCCCGATCGGGAGTCCGCCACCCAGGCCCTTGGCCAGTGTGAGGACATCGGGTTGGATGCCGAAGGGCTGGTAGGCAAACCACTCACCCGTACGACCGATGCCGGTCTGCACCTCATCGAGCACGAAGAGCGCACCCGTGCGATCACAGATGCTCCTCGCGGCAATCAGATAGTCATCGGGTGGAACGATCACGCCGTTCTCACCCTGGATCGGCTCCAAGAACACCGCTGCAGTCTCGGATGTCACTGCGGCCTCAAGCGCCGCTGCGTCGCCAAAGGGCACGACGGTGACATCACCTGGCAGTGGCCTGAATGGGTCCTGCTTCGCCGGCTGCGCGGTCAGAGCCAAGGAGCCCATCGTGCGACCGTGAAAGCCGCCTGCCGCCACGACAACGTGCGTGCGGCCCGTCATGCGCGTGAGCTTGAAGGCAGCCTCATTCGCCTCAGCTCCAGAGTTGCAGAAGAACACCCGAGAACCAATTGGCGCGCCACTGATATCCACGAGGCGCTCGGCAAGCTCGAGTCCTGGCTCGGTCGCATAGAGATTGCTCGTGTGGCCAATCGTCTCCATTTGATCAGTGACTGCAGCGACGAGATCCGGGTGCGCATGTCCGAGCACATTGACCGCGATGCCGCCAATGAGATCGATGTACTCCTTGCCGGAGTCATCCCACACCCGCGAGCCGCGGCCCTTCGCAAGCAGCAGCGGTGGCACTCCGTAGTTGCGCATCATGGTTGTCTCCCACCGGTCCTGCCAGTTCATGACTGCCCCGGGTAGACCATCGTTCCGATGCCATCATTGGTAAAGACTTCGAGCAGCACTGAGTGCGCTATCCGTCCGTCGATCACATGTGCCTGGGGTACTCCCCCATCGATCGCTCGCACGCACGCCTCCATCTTCGGCAACATTCCTGACTCAAGGTTGGGCAGCAGTTCGCGCAGTGCATCGACTTCGATCTGCCGGATGATCGAATCCTTGTTCGGCCAATCGGCGTACAAGCCCTCAACGTCGGTCAGCACCACGAACTTCGAGGCGTGCAAGGACTCGGCCAGTGCTGCTGCGGCAGAATCGGCGTTCACGTTGTAGATCACGCCGTCGACGTCGCGAGCCACGGTGGACACCACCGGAATGAAGCCATCGTCAAGGAGTTTGACAACGAAGTCGGGCCTGACTTCCACAACATCGCCGACTTGGCCAATATCCGTGGGAACACCATCGACATTGGCCGTATGCCGTTCGGCGATGAAGGTATGCGCGTCTTCACCAGACATGCCAACAGCAAACGGGCCGTGGTCATTGATGAGCCCGACAAGCTCTCGCTGGACTTGACCAACGAGCACCATGCCGACGACATCCATGACCTCGGGCGTTGTGACACGCAGGCCAGCCTTGAACTCTGACTGCACGCCAAGCTTTTCAAGCATCGCATTGATCTGCGGTCCGCCACCGTGAACAACGACGGGTCGCAAACCGGCCAGCCGCATGAACACGATGTCCTCGGCAAAGCTTGCCTTCAGCGCGTCATCAGTCATCGCGTGACCGCCGTACTTGACCACAACAGTTGCTCCGTGGAAGCGCTCCAACCAGGGCAGCGCTTCAGCGAGCACTGCGGCCTTGGCCGAGGCCAGATTGAGATCAGTCATTGGTGCCCCATGTTTCACTTGGCGGATCAGGTGGAGTACGCGGAGTTCTCATGGACGTAGTCAGCCGTGAGGTCGTTCGTCCATACGGTCGCCTCAGAGGTGCCTGCTCGCAGCACCACGGTGATCTCGATCTGTCGGGCGGCCAGGCTCACCAGCGATCGATCCTCGCCAAGCCCGCCACCACGGCAGATCCATATGCCGTTCATCGCGACATCGACCTGGTCTGGATCAAAGTGGGCCGAGGTCGTGCCCGCGGCCGCCAATACCCGTCCCCAGTTGGGGTCCTCGCCATGAAGCGCGCACTTCAGCAGGTTGCTCCTTGCAATGGCTCTGGCAACCTCCAGAGCGTCGTCAACCGTGACCGCCTGTTCCACCACGATCTTGATGTCCTTGGACGCACCTTCTGCATCGTGGATGAGCTGCAGCGCGAGGTCCGAGCACACGGCAGTCAATGTCGCAGTGAATTCGTCAGCTGAAGGCCGAACGCCACTTGCTCCGCTCGCGAGCAACAGCACCGTGTCATTGGTCGACATGCAGCCATCGGAATCGATGCGGTCGAAGCTCATGCCTGTGGCCTGACGCAATGCGGCATCGGCAAGATCCGCATCAACCATCGCATCGGTTGTGATCACCACGAGCATGGTGGCCAGACCAGGAGCCAGCATTCCCGCGCCCTTGGCCATGCCACCAACGACGAAACCTTCGGCAGGCACCACACTCTTCTTCGGCACGCTGTCCGTGGTCATGATCGCCAATGCCGCATTGTCGCCACCATTCACGGACAATTCGGCGACCGCGCCGTCGATCCCAGCGCAAATCTTGTCCATGGGGAGTCGTTCACCGATCAGGCCCGTGGAGCACACCGCGATCTCACCTGCACCGAATTCAGTTCCTCGCGAAGCAAGCACGGTCGCGACGTATTCGGCCGTGTGGTGGGTGTCAGCAAATCCCTCAGGCCCAGTGCAGGCATTCGCGCCGCCTGAGTTGAGCACAACTGCCTTGAGCTCGTGATCGGCCAATACCTGCAGGGACCACAGCACAGGTGCGGCCTTGAAGCGATTGCTCGTGAAGACTCCAGCGGCGACAAATTCAGGGCCCTCATTGAGCACCAGTGCAACATCGTGATTTCCGGACGCCTTCAATCCTGCCTTCACGCCTGCGGCCGTGAATCCTTTCGCAGCGGTCACGCTCATGGTGCTACTCCATTGCTCGTCAGTCCAAGAGTCTCAGGGAAACCCAGCATGAGATTGGCGTTCTGCAGTGCTTGACCAGCAGCACCCTTGCCAAGGTTGTCCAGGGCACAGATCGCGATGACGCGTCCAGCGCGTTCATCGAGCACCACCTGGACCTGCGCGGCATTCGTGCCGTAGACAGACGAGGTCTGCGGAAGGAAACCCTCCGGCAGCAATTGAACAAACGGCTCGTCCGCATATGCGACTGCCAGAGCATCTCGAAGTT
>DNXA01000051.1:3420-3638 GCA_003506065.1 Actinomycetota bacterium | reverse complement strand
GGGGTCAAGCCCTCCCACCAGATGTCGCCGTCATCGGTCAACGCAACGTTGGTGAAAATGCAGTTGGCATCCAGGCTGCGCACCGCGTTGGCATTGGTCTCCATGCCGGTACCAGGCGCAACACCGAAGAATCCTGCCTCCGGGTTGATGGCATACAGCCGACCGTCGTCGCCGAAGCGCATCCAGGCAATATCGTCACCGACGGTCTCGACCTTCCA
>DNXA01000051.1:0-3400 GCA_003506065.1 Actinomycetota bacterium | reverse complement strand
CGATGCGCAAGGCAAAGCACTTCTTGCCCAGGAGCGCATTGCCGCCGTAGCCGGATCCGTACGACCAGATCTCACGCGTTTCTGGGAAATGCACGATGTACTTGGTGTCGTTGCACGGCCAGGAAACGTCCTCGCGAGCAGTGTCGTCAGCATCGATCAGTGGGTAGCCGACGCTGTGAATTGCAGGAACGAAGTCCCCGTGCTCTCCGATGACATCAAGAGCGGCCTGGCCCATGCGCGTCATGATGCGCATGCTCGCCACGACGTAGGGGGAATCAGTGATCTCAACACCAAGCTGCGCAATGCGCGAGCCCAAAGGACCCATGGAGAACGGGATGACGAACATCGTGCGCCCACGCATTGATCCGGCGAAGAGTTCGGTCATCTTCGCGCGCATCTGGGTTGGGTCTGCCCAGTTGTTCGTGGGACCGGCATCAACCTCACGCTGTGAGCAGATGAAAGTGCGGTCTTCAACTCGTGCAACATCGCTGGGACTGGAGCGTGCCAGGAAGGAATTGGGGCGGATCTCTGGGTTCAAGCGGATGAACGTGCCAGCTTCGACCATCTGCTGGGTGAGTCGATCCCATTCCTCCTGTGAACCATCGCACCACTCAACGCGATCCGGCTGTGTGAGCGCTGCCATATCTTCAACCCACTCAAGCAACTGCTTATTTCGCGTTGGGGGATTCTCGAGACCGGGGACCGACATGAACACTCCTCATTGAGTAACGGAACGGGACTAAGGATGCTCCACTTTTCGCGTGTGCACACCCCCAAAAGGGCTTCCAAGCCTGTCTTGTGACTAACTGCACAGGTGTAATACGGCTATGTCGTCACAAACGTGGGATGGCTCACGTCAGATCGCAAGGATTCATTGATGAGGTCCGCGAAACCTCGCGCTCCATTGGGTCGAAGATGCACTCCGTCGGCGTACAGCCACTCCGGGTGACGCGACGCAGCCAGGTGCCAATCCACGACCCTGACCTGCTTGGGGTAGCGCTCCGCGCATCGCTGAATAGCCAGATTGTTGGACCCCTCCCATCGACGAGGGACCTTCACATTGACCAGGTAGACCCGGCGCTGCGAACCAACGACATTCATGATTGACCGGCAGATGCTCGGAGAGAAAGTTCCGTTTGTACCGAGGTGGATCACGATTCGCTTCTGCAATCCAATGCCGCGTTCTCGCAGCAATTCGGGGGCGGTGCTTGCCTGCCGACTCACCTTGGCATCCACCTTCTGGACGCCAAGGTCCTGCAAGGCTGCGCGTGCGCCCAGCATGACGGAATCACCCAGAGCGAGAGTGCGGCCGCTGTCCGCCATGGATGGAGCAGCAGCCAAGCACGCCACACTCAGCGCGCCAAGAATTGCGACTGCCACCTGCGCCCACCGACGAGCGCCAGCTGAAGCCCTCATCGCAGGGCAGTGCCCATGCGAGTGATGATCTCCGTGAGAATCTCAGGCGAAGTGGCGAAGTTCAGTCGAACGAATCCTGTGCCACTTGGGCCGAACGTGGGTCCGGAATTCAGCGCGACACGCGCATGCTCAAGGAAGAAGACGGCGGGATCCTGCCCCAAATCCATCGCCCGACAGTCGAACCACGCGAGGTAGGAGGCCATGGGCCTCTCAAACCTGATCAGGGGCAGATGCATCGCGAGAAGTTCGCTGAGCAACTCCGCCTGACTGCTCAAATGCGCAACCAGGGAGTCCAACCATGGCTGACCCTCGGTGTAGGCGACAACAGCTGCCAGAGCACCAAGGTGCCCGGCCCCATGCTGCACCTCCTGCGGAATGCGCTGTCGAAGTCGAGCAGTGAGATCTGCATTGTTCGTCACGATCTGAGCGCACTTCAGGCCTGCGATGTTCCAGGCCTTTGAAGCGGAGATGACCGACACAGCTGGGCGATCCGCGCTCACTGCCAGATACGGCCAGAATTCCACTCCCGGGTAAGCCATGGGTGCGTGGATCTCGTCGGCCACCACCAGCACCCCATGTTGCGAAGCAAGCTCGGCTACGCACTCGAGATCAGCCTTGCTGAACACCTGCCCCGTCGGATTCTGCGGAGTGCACATCAAGTAGGCGGTGACCTCCGGGCGGGCGAACTCGCGGGCAAGGCCTTCCAGATCCAGACCATGGCGAGCGCCATTCCAGATGAGCGGCACATCGATGACTGTCCGATGAGCAACATTGACGACGGTGGTGAAAAAGGGTGGATACACCGGGCTGTTGATCACAACTGCCTCGCCAGGTTCGGTCACCGCAATCAGCGTGTGCCCTACCCCAGTGAGGACGTCGGCCACCGGAATGACATCTGCAGGATCCAGCAGCCAACCCCACCGAGTGGCGCCGAACACTGCCAGTGCGTCGCCAACGGCCTGTGGCCAGGCATATCCGGTGTCCGACCGGTCGATGGCTGCGTGCAAGGCCTGCGCAATTGGCGGTGCCATCGCGAAATCCATCTCGGCAACCCATGCCGGGATGACATCCGGAGCGAAGGCTTTCCACTTGGCACTGCGGCGCAGCCGCAATTGATCAAGTCCCTCGAAGGCCAGTTCTGACACTCCCTCAGGATCGCATACGGATGTGCGAACCTTGAACTCACAACAGTGAGGAAAGTCTTTCGTGGCCACGCAACCTGAACACCCTCCGATTCGCACGTACAAGCCTCGGCGTGGTCGACTCACGACGAGGCAGGCGCGTGAACTGACGACCGAGAGCCAGTACCTCCTGACGGCAGATGAAGACTTGGATCTTGAGTCGTTGTTCGACGGACGACCTGTCTTCCTTGAGATCGGATTCGGGACTGGCATCACTACGGCGCAGATGGCCGCTCAGGAGCCAGATTTCGGATTCCTCGCAGTCGACGTGCACACGCCCGGCGTCGGCGACCTCATCGGGCGAATTCACGACGAAGGGCTGTCGAACATCCGGGTGATCGCTGGTGACGCGATGCAAGTGCTCGAACACCATCTCAAGGGGTCCTCCCTCGCGGGCGTGCGAAGCTTCTTTCCTGATCCTTGGCCCAAGATCAGGCATCAGAAGCGGCGACTCGTGCAGCCTGATCGGGCAGTGCTCATCGCTGATCGCGTACAGATAGGCGGCACCTGGGATCTCGCGACGGACTGGAGCCCGTACGCGGACCACATAGAACTGACGCTCGGCGCCTGTGCACACTGGCGCGGAGGTCGAGTTCCACGCCCGCACTGGCGGCCCGTAACCAAGTACGAGGCGCTCGGACTGGAGCAAGGTCGACAGATTGCTGACTTTCGCTATGTGCGAACCGAATTGGCCCACACGTTCTAGAGAATTGCGGCACGATGCCAACCATGGCCACACTCGCTGATACCGAACTCGATGTCTACCCGCTCTGCCTCGGAGGCAATGTCTTCAGTTGGACTGC
>DNXA01000266.1:1223-2872 GCA_003506065.1 Actinomycetota bacterium | reverse complement strand
GCCTCGGCGTTGGCGGCCACGCTGCGTGGATCACGTCCGTAGGGCTCGTTGGTGAACGGATCGCGGATCGAGAAGTTCATGACCAGGGTCTTGGCCTTGCGGAACGGATCAAGATAGGCAGTTGCCGGATCGGGGATCAGCTTCATGTCGGATTCATGGATCGCCTGGAAGCCTCGGATCGAGGATCCGTCGAACATGAGTCCGTCCTCGAAGACGCTCTCATCGAAGGAGATAGCTGGCATATTGAAGTGCTGCATCACACCAGGCAGATCGATGAAGCGAACATCAATGAATTCGATGCCCTCGGCCTTGACGTACTTGAGCACTTCCTCGGCATTGCTGAACATGACACCTCCTGCACCAAATGGTGCGTCTCGTGACCCTCGTCGGGGCTTTGACTCTTGGGGCCCAAGGGCCCAGGAACGATCAGCACTCTAGTAGTGGCAGCGAACTACGCACATCCCGATCTCCATGCGGAGCAACCGGCCTACTACGGTTCCGTGGTGACTTCGCCCGCCCCTGCAGAGCTCCCAGGTGTCGTGGCTGGCCTGAGCCGCCGGATCGCCGCTATCGCAATCGACTGGGTGGCCAGTTTGCTGGTCGCTTCGGTCATCGTTCCTGGGCTGCGGCCGTGGAACGACAACGCAGCCTTCCCGATCCTTCTGGTCTTCTTCGCTGAGGTGACCCTGTTCACGTGGGTGCTTTCCAGCAGTTTCGGTCAGCGGCTCCTGCGCATTGAGGTGGTCGATCTCTTCGGGGCTCGGCTTTCCCTGTGGCGCATTGCGCTGCGCACAGCCCTCATCTGCCTTGTCGTGCCCGCCGTCATCTTGGACTCACAGGGCCGTGGGCTGCACGATCGTGCAGTCGGCAGCGTGGCCGTGCTCCAGCGCAGCGGCCGCTAGACCCCGCGGCGGCGGCGCACTTGGCGCGCGCTGGTGGGCATTGGCCCCTTGGGCACCGGCAGCGAGCCGCCAACCTGGCTCACTGCATCAAGGCGGCGACGCATGTCGGTGATCTCCCCGCCCTTCAGATTGCGGGGCAGCTTGGTCAATGAGCGCTGCAGTTTGGACAGGGTGATCTGCCCGGCTTCATTTCCCACCTGCAGTTCATAGATCGGAATATCAGGAACCCAACGGGCGGTCTTGCGCCGCTCAGCTGCCAGCATCGGCACGACGCGGCTGCTGGGGCCCTCTGAGATCAGGATGACTCCGGGCTTGCCCACGACGCGGCTGATGAGGTCCTGGTTCTTGTTGACTGCAACGCCAGGAGTGACCTGCCAGCCGCCACGCAGATTCTGGACGACGGCAGCTGCCGCTCCCGGCTGACCCTCGATCGAGGCGTAGGCAGCCGACATCGCGCGCCTGCTGAACCAGAAGACCGCCGCGACTGCACCTGCGGGAATGGCCAGGAGGACAGCAGTGGGCCAGTTCAGGAAGTAGGCAACCGGCAGCCCGATGACCACGGCGCCAGCGATGAAGAATCCGGCGATCTCCAGAGCCAGGAGGCGGTGAACCTTTTGGGCCATCGACCAGTTCTGGGCGATTGTGGAGAAGGACTGACGAATTCTCTTGAACATGAGGCCCGATCGTATTGGTCGCGGTGAGGTCTTGAACTTAGCGGGCAGCCATGGCCTGCGCGTAGAGGCGGCC
>DNXA01000266.1:0-1156 GCA_003506065.1 Actinomycetota bacterium | reverse complement strand
TGCACGCTGGACGGGCGCAGGTACTGAGTGATCGTCACCAGTTCGCAGCCGGCCGAGTGAAGATCACGAAGGGCTTGTTCGACTTCGTTGATCTCCTCGCCAAGCCCCAGAATCAGATTGCTCTTGGTGACCAGGCCTGCGGTGCGCGCCTGCTGGATGACATCCAGGCTGCGGTCGTAGTTGAAGGCGGGCCGGATTCGCTTGAAGATTCGAGGCACGGTCTCCAGGTTGTGGGCGAGCACTTCTGGTCGCTCGGCGAATACTTCGTCGAGCAATGCGGGCTTGCCCGAGAAATCGGGGATGAGGACTTCGATGCCAGTGGTCGGATTAAGCGCGCGAATCTGCCGAATGGTCTCGGCCCAGAGCCAGGCGCCTTCGTCGTCGAGATCATCGCGGGTGACGCCGGTGACGGTGGCGTAGCGCAATTGCATCGATCGCACGGACTCGGCAACCCGACGCGGCTCATCTCGGTCAAGAGGAAGCGGCTTGCCGGTGTGGATCTGGCAGAAATCGCAGCGACGAGTGCACTGCTCTCCGCCGATGAGGAAGGTTGCCTCACGGTCTTCCCAGCACTCGTAGATGTTGGGACAGCCAGCCTCCTGGCACACCGTGTGCAGACCCTCGCTCTTGACCAGTTCGCGAATCTGCGTGTACTCGGGGCCGGTGCGCAGCTTGGTGCGGATCCAACTGGGCTTGCGCTCAATGGGTACCTCGGCGTTGCGTGCCTCAATGCGCAGCAGACGCCGACCTTCGTTCGAGGTGCCGACAAACACCGGATCAGCGGTCATGCGGNNCGACCGAGTTCGTTGCTGAGCGATGTGACGGAAGCATCGCTGATTCCGCACGGCACTATCCGACCGAAGGCTGCCAGATCGCAGTTGCAGTTGAGTGCAAAGCCATGCATGGTCACGCCCTCGGCAACGCGAATGCCGATTGCAGCGACCTTGCGTTCTGGCCCGCCCTGCTTCGGCGCGATCCACACGCCACTGCGGCCTTTGACCTGCTGAGCATCAAGACCGAACTCGCAGCAGATGTCAGCAAGCATGCGCTCCAGCCGACGCACATGGGCGATCACGTCCACCGGGCTGCCAAGTCGCAGGATGGGGTAGCCCACGAGCTGGCCGGGACCATGCCACGTGATCTTGCCGCCGCGATC
>DNXA01000223.1 GCA_003506065.1 Actinomycetota bacterium | reverse complement strand
CGCGATCTTGACTCCGTTCCGGGCGGCCTTGTCCCTGACCTGATCGCTGCCTGCACACAATGGCTCTTCTCGCGTTCGTATCTGGTCCGCCGCAAACTTGTCACGGAGTTGGAACTCGTTGAGGATGACGATGTCTATTCGCTGATGTACCTGTTCGTGCATGACCATGCCGACAGGTTCGACTCTGATCGCACTGGTCGAAATGGGACCCTCAACTTCACCGCATTCATGTTTGGCAAGTTGCGCACCTGGCCGCAGGATGCAGCACGAACTGCCTATGGTCGAACGATTGTCAGCGATCGCATCGCTTTGCACCGGGCCCATGAAAGCTCCCTTGCCACGCATGGCCGTTCGGCCAGTGAGACCGACCGAGCGGCGGCTCTGGGTGTGAACGTGGCTGAATTGCGCAGGCGCGAAGAGGCGATCGCCACGCTTTCCGGTTTGCGCAATCATGACGAGCTGATCGGCTGGGAGACGGATGTTGACTCGGGGATGGACAGGGAGGGCGGGGACTCAGGAAGCCAATCCGTGGACGCACATGACCGCGCGGCGGAGGTCACCATGGCCATCTTGGAGGCGGTGTCCGATGACAGTCCCAATGCTCGTCGTACTCACGACCCCCTGGCGCTCGCGGCGACCTACCTGACCTTCTGGGAGGGGCAGAGTCGAGTGCAGGTCGCACGAGAGCTCGAGATCCTTCCGAAGACAGCGTCGGCGGCACTCACGCGAGTCCTTGAACGTCTGCACGCCTCCGGACTGGAATGAGCCAAGGAGCGCTGCCGGAGATTCCGTGGATCTTCACGGATGCCTCCGACCTGCTGATGTGGAGCTGGGTCACTGAGCACTTCGCGGCTCGGATCCAGGGTCGAGAAGCCGATGACCCCGACAATCCTGGATTGCGCAACGTGCTGGCATATCACTGGGAATTGCTCGACCTTATGCGCATGCACCAGGGAGTTCCCCGGCAACTCGTGGAAGGCACGAGCAACGCGTTCGACCTAGCAGAAAGGTCAGTTCGCGAGCATGTCGGCAAGTGCTACGACACTCGCCTGGGCTATCGCGCCTTCGCAGGCAGCCTTGCTCACCAATTCACGCTGGCAACGGGAGAACGCGTGGATGTCACTCCTCTACTCGGCACTCGCTGCTCAGTGACTGTCCTGCTGACAGACAAGAGCAGCCGCACTGTTGCTGGCGACTTCTCCGTCGACCACTATCGATGGCGGATCGACACTGCAGCCGAGCGCCTGCAGATCGTGCCTGAACATGTCACGCGGATCACGAATCGCTCCGAGGTCGCAGATTTGGCCGTGCGTGCCGTCCGGCATGACGCGTATTCCGGTATTGGTCGGATGTATCAGGAGGAGCCCAGGCCGGGATGCTCAGGGCGCCCCGGGTTCACGATGGGTACAGTCGATCACGCAGGCGCAGTTCCTTGTCCCATCCATGAATCCGGCCTGGAACAGGATGTCTTGAACTGAGCAGTCCGATACTCCAGAACAGGAGGTCGACATGCTCAAGGTGCTCAATCGAAGACGTGCACGCAAGTCCGAAGTGCAATTGACCGATGTTGATTCTCGAGTGCTGCTGCGCGCGCTGGAAGACATCCAGGCCACAACTGCAACAGGACGATTGACCCTGCTGGCAGTAACCGGGCACCGGGCACACCTCTACGCATTCGAGGGCGAGATATATGCAGCCGAATTGGACGGTTACCAACCTCAAGTCGACCTGCGCTTGCGCTCTGGGGCACTGATCGACTCCGCGCAGCTCTTAGAGCTCATGACTATGGAGCCCTTGAGCTCGCCTGCGCTTCGGGCGAGGCTGGCGGCTGCCCGCGAATGGGTGTCAATCGAGCAACTCGGCTCAATCCATCATGAGTTCGTGCTGGCCGCCTTCGGTGCGGCTCTGGAAGCCCGCGTGGTGTCGACCGTCTTCTCTGAGGGAACCGCCACTGGTGAGGTCTGTGCCATTCCCACACCGATAGATGTACTTGTCGAAGCGGTGGCGATTCGAAGAGCACGAATTGAGGAGGACTGGTCCCATGTGCACGGCTCGTCGTTCGCGGAGGACTGCATTCTGAGTCCGGTGGGCAGCCAGTTGCCCGAGGACTGTCAATTGCCGGAATTCCTTGCGATCCATCAAGGGTTCGACGGTGAGAAGCCGCTGTCCCGAGTGGCGTTCGAATGTGGGTACACCCTCGCCGAGGCTGTCCATCTCGTCAGCGCCCTTGTGGTGCGCGGCTTATTGGAGGTGCTGGATTCGGCGGGGGAGTCAACGACTGAGTTGTTGACTCCTGAGACCTTCCCGAGATTCTCAGGAGCACGCGGTGGCGATGTCAATGACGAAGCAGCAATGGTTGAACTAACTGACCAGGCGCCGATCGACCCCGCGGAGCTGTCGGCAATGAGCGAGGCAGACAGTCCTGATGCACAGGACGTGGACCAAGGTCGCACGCACGACGTGGATGCAGCCTTCATCGAAGCCCTGCGTGAAGAGCTCCTCCAAGCCGAGTCGCGCGTGCAGTCCATTCGAGCGCAGCTGGAGCAGATTGACACTGTGCTTGCCGATGCCTGAAGGTCCTTGGATTGTCGTCGGCCTTGCAGTACTAGGACTGTTGATCGGGTCGTTCCTCAACGTGGTCATTGCGCGCGTCCCCGAAGGTCAATCGATCATCACTCCTGCTTCCGCATGTCCGCGATGTGGGGCGCTGTTGCGCTGGCGCGATAATGTGCCGCTGCTGTCCTGGATCCTGTTGCGTGGACGCTGCCGTGCATGCGACATGCCCATCTCGGTGCGCTATCCATTGGTCGAGGCGACCAACGCCTTGTTGTGGATTGCTCTGGCCTGGTGGGCTCTGGCAGTTCCCGATCGAATGTCCTTGCTCCCGCTGCTACTCGTGCTCGCCAGCGCTGGGCTTGCATTGGCAGTCATTGACATCGAGCATCATC
>DNXA01000095.1:3472-4396 GCA_003506065.1 Actinomycetota bacterium | reverse complement strand
GGCCTTGCGCTCACCATTCGAGTCAAGGCTTCGCTGTTTGACGCGAACGTGGTTTCCGATGAGCAGCAGCTGCTCATTCCGGTGGTCCTGATGGACGATCATGCTGCCAAGACTTCTGGGCGCACTCATGACATCACTCGGCACGGGCGTGTTGTGGACTCAAGCGGACGAGCGATGCATGCCGCGCTGGTCGAAGTACTGGACGAGAAGGATGCACTCCTGGATTGGTCTCATACCAACGGTGATGGGGTCTTCGCCATTGCCGTGCCCCAGGCTGGCATGTATCGAACTGTCGTCTCGGCGCCAGGGTGGCATCCGGAATCGGCATTCATCGACTTCACGGCAGAGGACGGGACACCCGAGATCCGCCTGTCCCGCAGTGTCGAGCAGACTCTCGGCTAGGAAGCAATCCGCAGATACGGTTGCCCCCTCACTAGGAGGAACCATGACTGATCGTCCCGAGGGCATTGACACGGGAGCACACACCGCAGACGACGGGCTCTACGGCCCGGACAGCGTGACGTGGAAAGTGATGGCAGCCCCAGCAGTCGGCCTCGCGGCCGGGGCTGCCGCCATGGTGCAGATGCTGCTTCCCCCAGTGATGTACGTCGTCGACCAAGCGTCGTCGGTGCGGCTGAAGCCGGAGGAGCGTGCCAAGCTCACGGGCGACTACACGGTCACCATCACGTACGGCGACGTCGCTTCTGCCGAACGCGCTGGCGAGCAACTGCGCAGACTCCATGCAACGCGCAAGGCAGTGGACCCCAATACCGGCGCTGCCTATCAAGCAGACGATCCCGATTCCCTTGTATGGGTTCATCAGGCACTGACGTGGATGATCCTTCGCGCCTTGCGCACTTACGGACCAAGCCTGACTTCGGCCGAGGAGGATCAATTCGTCAAGGAGCAGCGCGAAGTCGCCGC
>DNXA01000095.1:485-3419 GCA_003506065.1 Actinomycetota bacterium | reverse complement strand
GTGATCTGGTTCAAGGAGATGATGGTTCCGACCAACATGCCCAAGGGTCCCGGAGATCTGGTCAAGCGCCTGTTCACACACGCCTACGCGATGCTGATGAGCAAGGAGCAGCAAGAGCTCTACGGATTCAACTTCAACGCCTTCCAGCGCCTGACCACCATCAACGGCACAAGAGCACTGCTGAAGGCAGCCAGTTCTAACGGTAAGCTCGACTCGGCAATCCCGGCAATGCGTGACTACGTCGATGCGCATGCTTTCGGAGCCAAGCGCCCACGAGCGGTGAACCCCGACTCCTCTGGCACAACGCCGACCAGTTGGCCGTCGTAGCAGGACTTGCCAGCAGGATCGACTACCGCCCCCTGCGCACTTCGCGGAACGGCACATCACGATCCGCAGCCATCTCGCGAGGCATGCCCATGACACGTTCGGCGATCATGTTGCGACTCATTTCCGCCGAGCCCCCACCAAGGCTGATGCCCTGGCGCATCAAATAGTTGACACCGATGGTCTGCAGATAGCCATCGCCCTGAGCATCACCCAGCACCGCCAGACTCCCAGCGATATCGAGCATCATGTCCTGCTTCTGCTGAGGTATCTCAGCGTGATTGAGCCGCATCATTGCGCTGGCCAGTGCTGGGTACTCCCCCGAGGCCATGCCGGTGCTCACTCGATGCACGAGTTGTTCCATCACGACATCCTGGGCATGGGCCCAACCGACGAACTCCCGTGTAGCTGGATCATCGGCCTTGCCCACAGACCGCGCGAGTTCGTCGATGGGCACTGACGCCATGAATCCCTGATTGCGTGCACGACCACTGGCATACGGTGAAGCACCGCCGACAGCCTGACGCTCATAGAACAGCTGGCGCGAAGCAACCGTCCAGCCATCATTCTCTGTGCCGATCAAGTTCTCGGCAGGTACAACAAGATCAGTGAAGAACTCCTCGCAGAACTCCTCATCACCATTGACCATGCGAACACGATTCAGATGCAACTGCGGATCGTTGATCGGCACGATGATCATGGACAGACCACGATGTTTCGGCGCATCCCAATCCGTGCGAACCAAGCATGTGCCGTAGTCAGCTGCGTAGGCAAAGGTGCTCCACGTCTTCTGCCCATTGAAGATGTAGGTATCCCCATCACGATCAGCGCGAGTGAGCAAGCCAGCCAAGTCCGATCCACCACTGGGTTCCGACAGCAGCTGACACAGCACCAACTCGCCAGAAATGGCTCCGCGCACGAACTTCTGCTTCTGCTCCTCAGTGCCCATCTCCAAGATCATGGGCGCGCAGATCAGTAACGATGCACCAGTGATCTGCCAAGGCATTTCGTAGTCAGCACACTCATCATTGAAGGCATCCTGATGCGCGCGGGAAAGACCCTGACCTCCGTACTCACTCGGATAGCAGATTCCGGCAAATCCACCGGAGAACAGCAGCTTCTGCAATTCGCGGTGGCGTGCCCACGATGCGAGGTGCTCTTCAGTCGTTGAGGCGGGTGCCCACGGGACGGTCATCCGCGACATCGGACAGCCGGGGCATGTTGCCGGCCAGCCGCGAGCGGGCTTGCATCCGAAACTCTTCGACCGTCGGTGAACTCACTGACGCCTCCTGCTACTTGGCTTTCCGGCACCCTAAGTGAGGGGCGTCAATCAGGGGTGGCAATGCGAAATCTGCGCAGCGCTGGGCGGTATTCCAGCAGCCACCATGACAGTGAATACATGGCGATGGCCACCACAAAGCCGTAGGCAGCCGCCATGAGGCTGTGCTGATGCAAGACCTGGGTCGCCGTGATGATCAGCGCAGCCAGAACAACTGCCCCAATGGACCACCAGCGCCTTTCGCGGCGAATCCATGCGATCGCCAAAGTGACTGACCACGCGACATGCACACTGGGAAAATCGCCGTAGTCAGGAATCGCGAACATGTGCTCGTCCATATATCGCATCCATGACCCCAGGAAATCGCTGTACGCATCTTGGCTGAGCGCGGTCGTGTTCACATCTGTCTGGAAGAGAAAGAACGTGCCGATGGCTGTGCCCACGCACAGCAGTCCCGCAACGAGGAGCGTGCGCAGTTGTCGGTTGAGAAGGCGCAATGCGAAATAGCTGGCTGTTGAGACCACCCAGACGTAGGTGAACAGATACGGAACGATGAATACAGGAATGGTGGGAACGTATTGATCCCAATGCCCACGCACCGAGTGGCTTCCGTAGAGCGGAGCGTTGGCAGCCCCATACGCAGTCATGAAGACCGGCAAGAGCACCAGCAGCACGATGTTGGTCCAGCCAAGCCCCGTGATGCGACCGCGAGAATTCAGACCCGTTGCATCGACGCCGTGGCGCCGGCTCAGAACGATGTACGTCGGCAATGCGATCAGGAACGACACCCCTTCAGCTGCTGTCAGCAGCCAACCCCGCTCCAGCGCAACTGCGCCCCAGGCTCCTGCAACCATGAGGATGAAGACAGCCCATGTTGCGCGGCGACCAAGCGCTGTTGACTGCGGCGGCTCGTAGCCCAGGCCAGGAAAGGCGGGAAGAGGACCCTCGTGCATAGACCGGAATGTAGTGGTTGGACCTCTTCAGACATGAGGGCGCGTGCAGCGCCCAGAACGACTCTACAAATTCAGCGCCGACTTCCCGCGCCACTGGTAGCCGCTGCGAAGACCTCCATGGGAGGTGCCGAACACCACGGTGTTCATCGCCTGGTCGAGTTCTTCAGGATCCCACTGCTTGTCAGACACGCCTACAACGCCGTTCGGTGTCCAGGGGGCGAAGTGTGTGACCCGGGATCCCTGCGAGAAGAAGGCTTGACCGTTCACATGGCGTGACAGGTCCGAAGCCAGCCAGACAGCCAAAGGTGCGACGTTGCCTGGGTCGCGCGGGTCGTACTCGGTGTACTGGTCGGGCTCGGCGATCTCGTCGATGTCGGT
>DNXA01000095.1:0-440 GCA_003506065.1 Actinomycetota bacterium | reverse complement strand
CCCTTGGCTGCCGCGTAATTGGTCTGGCCCGTGTTGCCCAGCAGCCCGACCGATGACGTCGTGCAGATCACGGAGGCGTTGACCTTTCCGCCGATCTCCCTGCTCTTCTCACGCCAGTACGCCGTCGCGTGGCGCGCAGGTGCGAAGTGGCCCTTCAGATGGACCTTCACGACCGAATCCCAGTCGCTCTCGTCCATGTTGAAGATCATCTTGTCTCGCGGAATGCCGGCGTTGAGCACGAGACAGTCCAGTCCGCCGAAACTGTCGATCGCCTGATCCACCATGTCCTTGGCCGCGGCGAAATCGGACACGTCGGCGTAGTTGGCAACGGCCTGTCCGCCTCGACTCTTGATGATCTCGACCACCTCGTCAGCCGCGCGTTGGTCTGACCCACCTCCCGAAGGTGCTCCGCCGAGGTCGTTGACGACCACCTTGGCGCC
>DNXA01000014.1 GCA_003506065.1 Actinomycetota bacterium | reverse complement strand
GTCATGCCGTACTGGGTGACCATTGCGCGCGCCACTGCAGTCGCGCGTTCGATGTCATTGGATGCACCAGTGGTCGGGTCGTGGAAGATCAATTCTTCAGCCGCGCGACCGCCGAGCATGTACGCCAACTGGTTCTGCATCTCACTGCGAGTAGTGGAGTACTTGTCCTGCTCGGGCAGCACCATCGTGTAGCCAAGTGCACGGCCACGAGGGAGGATCGTGATCTTGTGCACTGGGTCGTTGCCGGGAAGCGCGGCAGCGACAAGCGCGTGCCCGGCCTCGTGATAGGCCGTGATGCTCTTCTCGTGATCATCCATCACTCGGGTGCGCTTCTGCGGGCCAGCAATGACACGATCGATGGCCTCGTCCAGCGCAAAGTCGTCTACTCGGGTCTTGCCCAAGCGAGCCGTCAGCAGCGCGGCCTCATTGAGCACATTGGCCAGATCGGCTCCCGTGAATCCAGGTGACCGGCGGGCCACCGACATGAGGTCCACCTCATCGGCCATCGGCTTGCCCTTGGCGTGCACCTGAAGGATCGCGAAACGACCCAGAAGATCGGGACGATCAACGGCAATCTGCCGATCGAAGCGACCCGGTCGCAGCAGTGCGGGATCAAGGATGTCGGGGCGATTGGTGGCCGCGATCAGGATGACGCCGCCAGTGACATCGAAGCCGTCCATCTCTACCAGCATCTGGTTGAGAGTCTGTTCCCGCTCATCGTGACCGCCGCCAAGTCCTGCGCCTCGATGACGACCAACTGCATCGATCTCGTCAATGAAGATGATGGAAGGAGCATTGGCCTTGGCCTGTTCGAACAGGTCACGCACACGACTGGCACCGACGCCGACGAACATCTCAACGAAGTCAGAACCGGAGATAGAGAAGAACGGAACCGCAGCTTCGCCGGCAACTGCGCGCGCCAGAAGAGTCTTGCCGGTTCCTGGCGGGCCATACAGGAGAACGCCCTTGGGGATCTTGGCTCCGACTGCGTGGAACTTGGTCGGATCAGCAAGGAACTCCTTGATCTCCTGGAGTTCCTCCACAGCCTCATCCGCACCAGCGACATCAGCGAAAGTGGTCTGCGGCATGTCCTTGTTGACCATCTTGGCCTTGGACTTGCCAAAGTTCATGACCCGATTGCCGCCGCCTTGCATCTGACCCATGAAGAAGAACAGCAAGAAGACGACGATCGCAATCGGCAAGAGCGAGAACAACAGGGTCAGCAGCAGATTCTCGCTGGGCACCACAACGTTGTATCCGCCTGGCAACTGGCCTTGGTCGACCTTCGTCTGCAGAAGTTCCTGGAGATTGACACCCTGACCAGCGATATACGACGTGCGGACCTTGGATCCGTCCTTCAGGGTCAACTCGAGCAGTTGATCACGATCAGTCAGCGTTGCGGTGTCGACCTGGTTGGTGTTGATGTCGGATACGGCCGCGCCAGTGTCGATCTGCTCAGGAGCACCAAGGCCGGAGAACAGGCTGGACCCGATCAGAACAAACGTCACGGCAATCGCAACCCAGAAGATCGGGCCACGAATGATCCGCTTGAAGTCCATCATCTGACGGTACTACGAGGAGAGCGAGCCACCCACCAGCGGAGTGCGGCTTTCGCGCTCAGCGATCAAGTTCCGTAGACATGCGGCGCCAAAGTGCCCACGCAGCGCAAATTCCGGTATTTCTGGGCGTAATCCAGCCCGTATCCGACGACGAACTCATTGGGAATGTCGAATCCCACGTACTTGGGAAGCACCTGAACTTTGAGCGCATCGGGCTTGCGCAGAAGTGAGAAGACCTCGACTGAGGCCGTTCCGCGCGAACCAAGATTCTTGATCAGCCAGGACAGGGTCAGGCCGGAGTCAAGGATGTCCTCCACGATCAGCACATTGCGCCCGGCAATATCGCCATCAAGATCCTTCATGATGCGCACCACGCCACTTGATTTGGTTCCCGATCCATATGACGAGATGGCCATCCAGTCCATGTCTGAACTGCGACGAAGGGCCCGAGCAAGATCAGCCATGATCATCACGGCCCCCTTGAGCACTCCGACGAGCAGTAGATCCTTGTCGAGATAGTCGGCCTCGATCTGTTCTGCGAGTTCAGCAATGCGAGCGTGAATCTGCTCCTCACTCACCAGTACATGAGCAAGATCGGCTCCGAGATCTTCAGGTAGCAACTGGGTCTCCTGCGTCGAGGACGGTGGTGAGCACCAGCCTCCCATACTCCCGTGACGCCCTGACCCGCCCCGGCAGGCTGACCGCCCCCTGCCCATGCCACGCACTCACCAATGCATCAACAGCGAGTACGTGCGATCGCGTCACATCCTCGGGAATCGAGCCGAGCTCTGTGCACATGCGCCGGATGACACGCGTTCGGATCGCAACTGGCAGTTGTGCGAACTCAGCAGCATCAACTTCAAGGCGACCGTCGACAAATTCTGCATATCGGTCGAAGGCGGCCTGCGCCCATTCATCAAGTGCATCTGCGTCATCAGTCGCCAATTCGGCGCTGCGGGCCAGACCAGAGACCAAGCCCGGACCCAGTGCCGCATGGAGACTCTTCAGGGCTGTGCGCAAACGCACGCGAGCGAATCGGCTGTCGATGTTGTGCGGATCCTGCCAAGGCTCCAGATTCAGTGGTGCGCACACATCAACCGCACTCGCACGAACCACCTCGCGCGGCAAGGACAGCAGTGGCCGGCGAAGCAGGCCTGCAACAGGTCGCATGGCAGCGATCGAGCGCGTTCCTGAACCGCGAGCCAGTCGAAGCAGCACGGTCTCTGCCTGGTCCTCGCGCGTGTGCCCAAGCAGGATTGCTGCTGCGTGA
>DNXA01000070.1 GCA_003506065.1 Actinomycetota bacterium | reverse complement strand
CCCAGATTGGCCAAGGTGTCCGGATCGCCCTCAGGCTCTGTGTAGATATCCATATGCGTATTTGACCCGAGGGACCTTGGCCTAGGTGATCGAGGCTGCATAGATGCTGGCGATCGCCGCATCCAGGGCCCCGTCGAATTCGGCATCACTCTGTTGAGCTGACAGCCCCTCCGTCAAAGCGCGAGAGAAGCTGGCTATCACACCGTGGTTGCTCGACAGCTTGCTATCGGCTTCTTCACGGGAGTATCCGCCAGAGAGCGCCACTACTCGCAGCACACGCGGATGCTCGACAAGGGAGGCGTAGAAGTCAGCCTGATCAGGAAGGGTGAGTTTGAGCATCACCGATTGATCCGCTGCCAGCGCATCCAATCGCTGAGTCAACGATGAGCGGAGCTTGTCTTCTGCCGCACCCTTCTCGGGGCTGTGGATGTCGACCTCTGGCTCGATGATGGGCACCAGGCCAGCACTCAGAATCTGAGCGCCGATCTCGAATTGCTGAGCCACTACTGCCTCGATGCCTGCATCGTCAGCGAGTTTGATGACCGAACGCATCTTCGTGCCGAACACTCCATGCCCAACGGCACGTTCGAGCAGTGCGTCAAGATCGGGCATGGCCTTCATGAGCTGCACACCATTAGCGTCCTCGGCAAGTCCCTTATCGACCTTCAGAAAGGGCACCACCCGCTTGGCATTCCACAGGTATTCGGCCGTGCCTCGGCCCTGGATCTGCCGATCCATGGTCATTTCGAACAGGATCGCTCCAAGAATGCGATCACCGTTGAACGCTGGACTCATGATGATTCGAGAGCGCATCTGATGGATGCGGTCGTACATCTCCGCGTCATTCGCGTATGCACTCGAATCAAGCCCATAGAGCAGGAGTGCCTTCGGCGTGCTGCCACCGCTCTGATCAAGTGCTGCGACGAATCCCTTGCCAGACTTCATCTTCTCGAACTGGGCTTCGTTCATGTTCTCCCCCTCATTGTGGTTTTCGGCACTGTTGATCGCGCCGCCTGATCGGGTGTATTGACTAGAGAGATGCAAGCGCCACACTCTCATCGCTCAACGCATTGATATCCACGGGAGTGCCCCGCTGGATGAGGTCACGGATTGGCTCGACCACATCCCAGACATTCACATTCATGCCAGCCTGAATCCGGCCCTCTCGCAGCCAGAAGGCGATGAACGTCCCACTGCTCAAGTCGCCACGGATCACCACTTCGTCGAACTCCCCCGGCGCGGTGTAGCCCACATACTCAAGCCCAAGGTCATATTGATCACTGTAGAAATACGGAAGTCGGTCGTAGACAGCTTCGAGGCCCATCATTCCCAGGGCCGCAACTGGCGGCATGTTCAGGGCATTGGCCCAATGCTCAACTCTGATATGCGAACCAATGCGTGAATTGAAGGCATTGGCAACATCGCCAGCTGCAAAGATGTCCTCGTTGCTCGTGCGCAAGTGCTCGTCAACAAGGATGCCGTTGTCGATGTCAAGTCCGGCAGATTCGGCCAGAGCGATTTCAGGAGCAATGCCGACACCAACGATCACCATGTCAGTTGCAACCTGGCTGCCATCGGCCAGACGCACACCTGTGACACGTCCGCCGTCGCCAAGAATCTCTTCAATACTGACGTCGAGACGCAGATCAACTCCGTTCTTGCGCTGCAGCTCAGCGAATACCTGTGCCACCTGATCGCCCAGTATCCTGAGAAGTGGCAATGAGGCTGCTTCAAGCAGGCTGACTTCCAGACCGGCTGCTCGCGCGGCTGCCGCTGTCTCAAGGCCGATCCACCCAGCCCCGATGATCGCAACACTCTTGCTTTCAGTGAAGGCAGACTTGATGGCCTCGCTGTCATCAATATCCCGCAGATAGAACACGCCATCCAGTTCGCCCCCGGGAATGCTCAATCTGCGCGGGATCGAGCCGGTGGCGAGCAGCAATTTGTCGTAAGTCTGCGTTGCACCATCGCTCAGCGTCAGTAGGCGTGCCGATGAGTCAATTCCGACCACCTCAGAGTCGAGTCGCACATCAATCGCGTTGTCGGTGTACCAATCCGCTGGGTGCACGAAGACACTCTCACGCGAATCCTTGCCCATGAGGTAGCCCTTTGACAGTGGAGGCCGCTCGTACGGAAGATGCGATTCCCTGCTCAGAATCGTGATCGCACCTTCGAAGCCATTGGCGCGCAGCGCCTCGGCTGCCTTGGCCCCAGCCAAGCCACCGCCGACAATTACAAAATTGGAGGTCATCTGGCTATCGAACCACAGTCCGGCAGCGCCCTCGCCAACTTCATCCCAGGATGCTCGTCGCTGAAAGGCGTGAGTTCACAGAAGGTTCACCATCCGCGTGAACATCCACGGTGCTGAATGCGCGGCCGGCACGATGGCGCCTCTGGCTCGCGCATGTCGTGCCGCCAGCAGCAAGACAGAGGTCAGCAGTCGGTAGGAGCGAGTGATGCGCTGCCATTGTCTTTCATACTGCTCAAGATCGCCAGCGAGGATGCATGCAACTGCAGCGTGGGCTTGGGCGAATCCGATTCTCAGTCCCTCGCCAGTGAGCGCGTCGACATAGCCGCTGGCGTCACCCACGAGAAGCGCGCGACCTGCTCGCTTCCTTGCTACCTGCGAATGCATCGGACCGGCGCCACGAATACTGCTCACTCGCCTGGCACCTTTCAATCGCCACGCAAGTGCAGGCACGCGCGCAATGGCACTGTCAAGATCCAGAGGGGCGGTTCCGAGAACGGCCACTCCTACAGTGGTGAAGTCAATCGGAGTGACGTACAGCTCCGCATCTGGCAGCCAGTACACCTCCACCACATCTGTCCAGGGTTGCACTTCAAAATGCTGACGAATGCCAAAGCGATGCCACCGGCCGATATGGGCTGGGATGCCCAAGGCCCCCCGAACCTGGGAATGCAAGCCGTCAGCACCCACGAGATACCGAGCGGTGACCCCTTCGACCTGCACCGAATCCTTGTGCTGCACCACAGAAGTGATGCGTCCTGCTGAGAGCCGCACACCCAAGTCTTCTGCGCGAGTGTGCATGAGCTCTTGCAACAGGGTTCGACGGACGCCTCTGCCCGGACCCGAATCAAAATGAGCGACGGCCGTGTGACCCGGGGCGATGTAGCGAATGCCAGTGAAATCCAGACCAACGGGATCAATGCCCAGCTGCCTGAGCCGAGCAAGGGCCTCTGGCATCAGCCCCTCCCCACATGCCTTGTCTATCGGGGCGGCGCGGGGATCGAATACCTGCACCTGGAGCCCGGCCTGCGCTGCTGCGATTGCGACAGCCAAGCCAACCGGCCCGGCACCTGCAACCGCAAGATCAATCACATTGTGGCCGAGGGAAGAGTTGCCAATGCTCGATTCTCCACTCGCAGTCGCACGTACAGCAACGGCACATTCAGCAAGGTGAAGATCAAGGCCGTGACCCACGCGAAGCCGACGAGGGGCAGCGCAATGCCCTCGAGCACAACTGCAACGTAGTTCGGATGCCTGAGGAACCGGTAGGGCCCTGTGGCGACGCGTGGCAACCCCGGAACGATGACGACGAGTGTGTTCCACCGCATGCCCAGTGACGAGATGCACCACCAGCGCAGACTCTGCGCAGCGACGACGGCGCCAAGCATGATCCACGACAGGGTTGCTACCAGTGGCTTCTGCCAGACCCACACTTCAACGAGTGACCCCGCGAGCAGGAATACATGCAGAGCGACCATCGCCGGATAGTGCGAGCGTCCGAACTCAACCCCACCGTTGGCAAAACTCCACTCCAGATTCCGCTTCGAGACTCGCAGTTCGATCAGCCTCTCGATTGCCACGAGCGCGATCAGCAGAGTGAATGCCCAGTAGCCAATCATCGGCTCACCATTCGAGCAGCACCAGCTCAGCGCAGAAACCTGGACCCATCGCCATGACCAAGCCTGGTGTTCCCGAGGAGGTTTTGTCGATCCCTTGGGCCTGGATGGTGTCGCGCAGCACGTGCAGGACCGAGGCAGAGGAGAGATTTCCTATCGCCGCCAGCGAGCGCCACGTGACATCGAGTTGCCCGCTGTCCAGGGTCAGACAGGATTCGATTGCTTGGAGCACCCGAGGGCCACCGGGATGACAGACCCAGCGCGAGACATCGCCGATCTTGAGATCACGCGTTGCGAGGAAGGCATCGACATCCTCGCGCAGGTATTGGCTGATCACATCGCCTACGCCAGCCGAGAGGACCACGCGAAAGCCGTGCTCACTGATATCCCAGCCCATGGTCCTTTCGGTATCGGGATACAGCCGACTCTGCGAAGCAATCACCCGCGGTCCAGTCAGGCCCAGCCCTGCAGCCCGCTTCTCGCCGACCAGGATGACGGCCGCAGCACCATCGCCGAACAGACCACTTGCCACCACATTCGGCATCGTGCAGTCATCTCGTTGCACGGTGAGAGAACACAATTCCACTGACAGCAGCAGAGCAATCTCATCGGGATGACCAAGCAGATAGTCATGCAGGCGTGCAATGCCAGCGGCACCAGCAACGCAGCCAAGACCAAAAATCGGCAGTCGCTTGATATCGGGGCGAAAACCGACCCGCGGCACAAGCAGGGCATCGAGCGATGGAGTCGCGATTCCGGTGACCGAAGTGGAGATGACAAGGTCGATATCGCTTGCGGCGAGCCCGGCCTCGCGAAGGGCTCCGACAATTGCCGCTTCGCCAACCTCCAAAGCAACCCGGATGAACGCGTCATTGGCCTCACCGAAACCTGCAAGCTGCGCATAGGCCTCCAGCGGGATGGCGAGATTACGGGTTTGGATGCCAGTCGCGCGGTGGATGCGCTCGATCAGAGGTCGATGCTCGCCTGCTGGCGAAACCACATCAGCAAATGCCGCCGTGATCTCGGACTGCTGATATCGATGAGCCGCCAACTCGCCATGGACGGCCGCGATGACGCTCAAGAGACGCGCCTGCCCAAACACATCATGTCTGAGCGTATGGGCAGACCTGTTGCTCTCGCGAATACCCCCCAGGAGTTGCGGCTGCCACAATCACCACATGATGAAGAACTGTGTCCGGATTGGCGCGGGCCTGCTCGCTGTGACCGTTGGTCTGGGATTCGCGAGTGCCGCGCAGGCCGCTGAGTCCATCAACTCCTACGACGTGGTCGCCACGGTCCAGGCTGACTCAGTCGTGGACTTCAAGGAGACGATCGAATACGACTTTTCCGACACTCCCAACAAGCACGGCATCTATCGCGATCTCGTGCTCTCCGATGAGGACACCACCGGTCGCACACGTCTGTATGACGTCAATGTTGTTGGGGTCAGCGTGGATGGATTCCTCGCCCAGTACACCCTCAGCGAGGAATCCAACCTGCTGCGCATCCGCATCGGCGATCCGGACGCGACTGTCAGCGGCCCGCACACATACGTGATCACCTACTCCGTTGCCCACGCTCTGCGGGTCATCACGAAATCCGATGTCGCCGATCCACAGGCTCCACCCGGTCTTGCCGTCGGCGATGTCGAGTTCTTCTGGGACTTGGTTGACAACACCTTCGACGTCCCGATCACGGCCGCCAGGGCAAGAGTGACTGGCCCTGCGAGTCCCATCGCGTCTCGCTGCCTGCTTGGCTCATTCGGCTCGACTCAAGACTGCCCACTCGCAGTGGACGGCTCCAACGTGGATCTGGGTCCAAGCCCCGTCTCGGAGGGTGAATTCCTCACAACCGCCATCGACTATCCGGCCAGCGCTTTCACCGTCGCCCCCGTTGAAGTATTCGAGCCCGAGCAGCCCATCGGGCTCGCTTTGATTGTCGGGGGCCTGTTGTTTCTGGGCTTGCTCTTTGTACCGATAGTGCTCGCCATCAAATGGCGGCGAGGTGACAAGGGTGTGGCCGTCACTGCCACACCTGTGCAATTTGAGCCACCGGACCGTTTGAGCGCAGTCGAGATGGCTGCCGCCTGGAAGGGCAACAACACCAGCATGCCACCCAGGGCAATGGTTGCTGCACTGACGGACTTGGCCTCGCGCGGTCACGTGGTGATCGCCGAGACCGATGACTTGACGGTTCAACGCGTTCCGCACGCTACCGGTGCACTCAAGGAATGGGAGTCTGGACTGCTGGATCAGATCTTTGCGGCAGGACCCTCGGCGAGTTTGGGCAAGTATGACGCCGCCCTTGCCGGGCTCTGGGGCTCCGAATTCTCAACTCTGGTGGATGAGGCGCAGGCCAGCGGCCGCCGCAATGTCGAAGGCGGAGCGCCAGACCGACGGTGGAACTGGATGTTCCTTGTCGCGGCACTTGGTGTTGCACTGTTCATTCTGTCCATCGTGCTGGACTCCCCACCTGGGATCATCGTTGCAGTTGGCATTGTCATCGGAGCAGTCCTGGGCGGGGTTATTGCTCGGGTGATCACGCCTCGTCGGGAGACGGAGGAATCGGCGCGATTCTTGATGCTGACTCTCGGCTTCCGACGCTTGCTTGAGACCGACGCCTCGGTGGCACGCCGCGAGTTCGCTCAGCGGCTCGGGCTGCCCGCTGGCGCAATTCTGGCCACCATGCTGCCGTACGCAGTGGTGTTCTCGCTGGAGGAATCCTGGGTCGGCGCCTTCCCAGATCTGACACCGGAGGAGTTGCAGGCGTCCGGATTCAATGTGGTCACGATTGCTGCCATGAGCTCACTGGTCAGCAGCGCCTCACACTCGGCTTCGAGTTCGCTGACCGCTCCGAGCAGTGGGTCAGGCTCTGGCGGTGGCGCCGGTGGTGGTGGCGGCGGCGGTGGTGGCGGTTCCTGGTAGTCAGCCAGCCTGATCTGCAGCATTGGCTGTTTCCACTCGCTCAAGCAGCGAGGAGAGTTGATGCCGCAGTGCCCAGTACTCGTCGGCACTCGAGGCGAAGCATTCGCCAATCGCTGGCGGCACTGCCAGTGCCTGTCTGCGCAGCGCCCGGCCGCGAGCGGTCAGTGAAATCTCGACCAACCGCTCGTCAACTGTGGATCGCTTGCGCTGAATGAATGCGGCGGTCTCCAGCCTCTTGAGCAGAGGCGAAAGAGTGCCGCTGTCCAGACTCAGCCTGTCCCCCAATTGGCTCACGGTCAGTCGCCTTGATTCCCACAGGGCAAGCATCACGAGGTACTGCGGATAGGTGAGCCCGATCTCGGCCAGGATTGGGCGGTAGCGATCGGTGATGCTTCGCTGGAGGCGGTAGATCATGAAGCACAACTGGTTGTCGAGCAGAAGAGTCGGATCAGGGGCTGCAGGCTTGGTCACGAAGCCGATTCTGGCAGCATCGACTCGACATCTGCGCGAATGGCATCAGGAGTCGTTTTCGGGGCGAAGCGCTTGATCGTGGCGCCATCTGGGGAGACAAGGAATTTTGTGAAATTCCACTTGATCGAGGAGCCCAGTATTCCGCTGGAACGCTCCTTGAGAAAGGCGAACACTGGGTGGGTGTTCTTGCCATTCACATCAACTTTGGTTGAGAGCGGGAAACTGACTCCGTAATTGAGCTGGCAGAACTCCTCTATCTGCGAGTCATCGCCCGGCTCCTGGTGCGCGAACTGATCACACGGGAATCCAATGACAACCAGCCCTTGCGGCGAGAACTCGTCGTACAACTTCTGAATGCCCTCCAGCTGCGGAGTCAATCCGCACTTGCTTGCAGTGTTCACGATCAGCATCGGGTGCCCAGCGAAGTCAGCGAGCGGCACTACCGCACCGTGATTGTCAGTGAAAGAGAGCTCAAGCAGCGAGTTTGGAGTAGTCATAAATAGATTGTGCACAACTTATATTGATTCGTCAATGGCTATTCACAGTCCCCTCACAGTCAATTCACAAATATCGGGCCAATAACGATTGTGTAGCAAGGCATTTGACTTGCCATTGCGGCAGGAGCACACTCAAAAGGAATTCATTGCGGATTCACATTGAAGTTTGTGAAAGGGGATCCCCCGTGAACGCATCACCTCACAAGAGGAACACCAAGGCAGCAGCACTCATCGCAGGCTTGAGTGCCGCCATGCTTCTTGCCGCTTGCAGCAGTTCAACTCCGTCTGCAGGTGATTCAACCGAGAGTCCAAGCGGTCTTGATTGCTCAGCTGTTCCCGGTGTCAGTGCGACACAGGTCAAGGTTGGCATTGTCTTCCCGAATACTGGCCCGGCAGCAGCCACATTTGCTGAATTCGACAAGGCGGCTCAACTGCGCTTTGAGCAGGAGAATGCCAAGGGCGGGGTGAACGGCCGCAAGATCGTGACCACGGTGTACGACGACATGAGCGATGGCTCGCGTCAGTCCGCGGTGGCGAACAAGGCAATCGATCAGGACAAGATGTACGGGCTGCTCCACGCCTCACAGGTCGACACAATGTTCACGACTCTGCGACAGAGCAACGTGCCCGTCACTGGCTTGGCCATCCAACCGGCATATTCCATTGATCCGAATGTGTTTGGAGTGTTCGGTGCCTACAACTCCGGTTTCGCATCGACGAGCACTCCCCTGCGCATGAAGGAGGCGGGCAGTACCAGCGTGGCCATCGTGGGGCACAACTCCCCCGGAGCAACAGCCTCGGCAAAGGGGATGGCAGTCGCTGTTCCTGAGGTCGGAATGAAGGTTGGCACGACAATCCTGGATATGCCGCTGGGAGCATTTGATGCAACCTCAATGGCGTTGAAGATCAAGAACTCCGGTGCGGACAGCGTCAATTCCATTTCACTCGTGGACTCGGCCATCTCTCTGCTCCAGGCCCTCAATCAGCAGGGTGTCCCAATGAAGGCGAAGATGATGTCGCTCATCGTGCCGCCAGATGTGGTTGCCAAGACCGGCAAGGTGCTTGAAGGCGCGCTCGCTGCGACTTCCGGAACCAAGCCGCTGACCTTGGATGACCCCGCTGTCACCTCCTATGTCGAGGCAATGAACGCAGCCGGACTGAACACCGAGACATCCTTCGCTTCAGTTGGATATGTCGCGGCAGACCTGTTCATCAGAGGCCTGCAGGAAGCTGGCCCTTGTGCGTACCGAGATGACTTCGTCACGAACCTGCGGGCGGTGACGGACTACGACGGAGCCGGGCTCAATATTGCTCCGGTCTCCTTCGCTCCTGGGCTCACCCCCAACGGCGACCCAGCAAAGTGCCAGTGGTTCTTGGAGGTCAAGGACGGAAAGTTCGTGCCTGACGCAGCTGCAACCTGCGGCGATCTGATTCCACTGTCCTAAGGAGTGCTCGTGAGGGGGAGGTCGCACTGTGGCCTCCCCCTCACCCATTCCTGAGAGAATGCCTCAGGAAGCACGGCTACCGCCCTAGGCTCACCGCATGTCCCCAGCATTCTCAGCCAGTTCAACCACGGACGATGTCCTAGAAGGTGTTGATCTCACTGGCCAGCGCTTCCTCGTCACTGGCGTCTCCGCAGGCCTCGGAGTCGAGACGACTCGCACTCTCCTTGCTCACGGCGCCAGTGTTGTTGGCACCGCGCGCGATTTGGTCAAAGCTGACCGTGCGCTCGAACCAGTCCGTGAATTCATTCAGCCCGGAGCATCACTTGAGGTGATCGAGGTTGATCTCGCCTCGCTTGCGAGTGTTCGACGGGGAGCCGATCAGCTCCTCGAAAGAGGTGATGCATTCGATGTCGTGATTGCCAACGCCGGCGTAATGGCATGCCCCTATGGCACCACCAAAGATGGCTTCGAGACGCAGTTCGGCACCAATCACCTCGGCCACTTCGTCTTTGTCAATCGGATTGTCCCGCTCATCAAGTCGCCCGGACGCATCGTGCTGCTCTCTTCAGCGGCTCATCGTCGTTCGGACGTAAGTCTAGAAGATCCGGGCTTTGCAACGACTGCTTACGATCCCTGGATGGCCTACGGCCGCTCCAAGACAGCCAATGTCCTGTTTGGAGTCGCCCTCGACAGCCGCCTGAATGAGAAGGGCATCAGAGCAACTGCTCTGCACCCGGGCGGCATCCAGACAGAACTCGGTCGTCACGTGACTCCTGAGCTCATTGCGACGATGCGTGCGGCAGCCACCCCTGCAGGTGCGCCACAGATGCAATTCAAGACTGTCCCGCAAGGTGCTGCCACAACCGTGTGGGCTGCTTGCGTGGCCGAACCCGATGCGATTGGCGGAAGGTTCCTCGAGGACTGCAATGTTGCGAGCATCAACGAGACTGATTCGCTGGGCGGAGTGGAGGCCTACGCCCTGAGTCCCGACACAGCCGATGCGCTGTGGACTTTGAGCGAGCAGATGGTTGACGAGACCTTCGCCTTCAATCGCTGATCGTTCCGCTCGTCACTTGCCCGACCTCTGGGGACACTCTGTGTCGCGGTTCGGTCGCGATTGCGCGCCAATCTCGATGCAATCTCCATCAATTCAATACTGATGTTTGATCCGCCTATTGCTCGCCTCATTTGGATCAGGAATATGCGGTTATGGTGGCTGTACTCATGACGGATACCGCAGACACCAGCAACCAGTTCATCGTGGTCGCAAATCGACTCCCCGTTGAACCGGTCTACGAGAACGGCGACCCCGACGGCCAAGTCGCCGGCTGGCAAGCAGCACCTGGTGGCCTGGTCAGTGCGCTTGAACCGGTGCTGCGGACTCGCTCATCTGTGTGGGTGGGTGCTGGTGACATGGATGCCAACGCATTCGACGATGTGGGCAACACTCGACTCGAACCCGTCTCAATCCCTGCTGACGATTACCAGCTCTACTACGCAGGCTTCGCGAACACGGCGGTCTGGCCGCTGTACCACTCAGGGATCGTCACTCCTGAATTCCACCGTGACCAGTTCGACGCCTATCGTCGGGTCAATCGCATCTTCGCCGATCGCGTCCAGTCGCTGGCTGGTGACAAGGCGACGGTGTGGGTGCATGACTACCAACTGCAATTGCTCCCCGCTGATCTACGCGAGCTCAGGCCGGATCTGACCATCGGTTTCTTCCTCCACATTCCCTTCCCCCCCGCCAGTCTGTACTCACAGATTCCCTGGAGAGCGCAGATTCTTCAAGGGCTTCTGGGCTCTGATCTCATCGGATTCCAGACCCAGCAGGACACCTCGCATTTCATCGATGCGTGCCAGCGAATTCTTGGCTTGCGCGTTCAAGACGGCAAGATCCTGTTTGAAGGTCGCCAAGTGCGGGTTGCGGCGTTCCCGATTGGGATTGACGCCGACGCGTACTCGGCACTTGCTCGCGAGCCAGCGGTGCAGCAAAGGGCGAAGGAACTTAGAGCCGAACTTGGCGGCCCTCGCACATTGATGCTCGGGGTCGATCGCCTTGACTACACCAAAGGCATCGATATTCGCCTGCGGGCATTTGCCGAACTCCTGGAATCTGAGCGGCTGGATCCATCCAGCACAGTGCTGGTGCAAGTCGCCGTCCCCACCCGTGGCGATGTCAGGGAGTACCAGACGATCCGCGATGAGGTTGAACTTCTCGTTGGGCGATTCAATGGCTCTCTAGCGCAGATCGGGGCCAACCCGATCAACTACTTGCACCGCGTGCTGACCCGCGAGGAACTCGTGGCCTTGTACGTGGCAGCTGACGTCATGCTCGTCACTCCCTTGCGGGACGGCATGAACCTGGTGG
>DNXA01000125.1 GCA_003506065.1 Actinomycetota bacterium | reverse complement strand
GATGATGACGTGCTTGAGATGTCGGTGGCGAACAAGCGAGGTTCGCACTGGGCCGGGCAGATGCGCGAGGCCCTGGCGAAGCTTGAACTGGCCGATCCGCGCAGCCTTGCCTGCCTTGCGAGCAATCGTCCACGCGCGCGAGCCCTCGACCTGCGTCAATGCTCCGCGCAACTCACCGATCTGCTTCTCATACTCCGCGACTGGCACTTCGTTGTAGATGTCGTGCAAGAGCAGTTCTCGTTGCCAGGCTCGGCGGATGTCTGCCCGATTGGCACGTTGGATGCGCATCGCATTGTCGACCGGCACCCAGCCGTCAGCGCCGGCATCGATGGCATTGAAGGGAATTGCGACCGCCTCGCTGAGTTCGCCGTGCTCAAGTGCGACATACCAGGAATTCACCCCGTCGAAGCTGACGAAGGCGTAGCCCGCCTCAAGGACCTGCGGCTCCCAGGCTGAGTGCGATCTGGTGCTGGTGCCCGGCAGCACCGATTCAACGCAGAGCACCCAAGGTCGGTGGCGGCGCAGATCCAGGCCGGCGAGCACGCTCGCCTCAGCGCCTTCAACGTCGATCGACATGAAATGGATGTGCGGCAGCTGCACCTCATCGAGAATCCCGCTGAGTGCTCGCGCGGGCACGTGGATCGTGGTGGTCTGGAACCCCCGAGCGGCCGCTTCCTGGGCCTCCACACTCTCCAGGCTTCCCAGTCCCGTTCCGGGAACTCGATGGAAGACGAGCTCCCCATCGCTCTGCGCGGCTGCACATTCAACGACGGTGTCCTGCGGTCGATGGATGCGCAATTGCTCCGCGTGCTCCGGATCGGCCTCAATCAGCAGGCCACGCCAGCCAAGCTCGTACAGGCTCGCGGTGATGCTCAGGTGCCAGGGCTCATTGGCTCCGACATCGACATATGTCAGGCCAGTGACTGGCAGCTCACGAAACGCACGCCACACGCGAATGTCCTCGCCGTTTTGGGCATAGGAGATCTTCGGTGCAGTCACGAGAGTCGAGCGTAGGGCTTCACGCCGAATTACGTCTCGTGCCAGAGCGCCCGCGGGTCATCAAGCAGCAGCTGGTCGTACTCCACCATGCTGTTGACGATCTCTTCAAAGCTCTTGGTGTGCCGCCAGCCCAGTTCGGCATATGCCCGGCTGCTGTCGCCACGCAGCAGAGTCGGATCGGTATGCCGACGGAGGTCGTCATTGGAGCGAACCAGCGAATGCCAGTCACTGATCCCGGCAGCCAGGAAGGCAAGAGCGATGAATTCGGTGAGCTCGTGGCTCTGGCCGGTTCCGAGCACATAATCGTGCGGGGCATCAGCATCGAGCATCAGGCGCATCGCGCGGACATAGTCCGGAGCCCAACCCCAGTCGCGTGACACATCCAGATTGCCGAGCTCCAGGTACTCCTGCCGTCCTGCAGCAATTCTTGCTACTGCCTGGGTGATGCGTCGGGTCACAAAGACCTCGCCGCGCAACGGAGATTCGTGGTTGTAGAGGATTGCCGCTGTTGCGAACAGGCCTTCTTCACGCGCTGCGTTGATGAGTTCCAGAGTCTGGGCCTTGCCGATTGCATAGGGAGTCACTGGGCATCGTGGTGTGAACTCATTCTGGGGGGAGGACTCTGTGCCTTCGAAAACGGTGCCGGAGGCTGCCTGCACGAATCGCAACTGCCTGCCGCGCAGGGCCAGTTGTCTGGTGGCCGAAAGGATCGCCTGCACCGCGCCCACATTGACTCGCTGAGTGACATCAGGGAAGGCAGCAGCTTCAGCAAGGGAACTGATCCCGCCGAAGTTGAAGATCTGATCGGGCTGAAGTTCCAGGATCAGGTTCTCAAGTTCGACCGGATTGCCGAGATCACAGAACTGCACTGTCGCAGCGGGCGCATAGCTTCGCAGGATTGCTGAGTCGTGACCTGGCTTCACCAGCCCCACAACCTCAAAGCCATCAGCCAGCAGCATCTGCGACAGCAGGGTGCCATCCTGCCCGGCAACTCCTGTGATGAGTGCTTTCATTGGAATCCCCGCTGTTTGAATGATGTCAGCGAGCTAGAACTTGCCCTCAGGGGCACCATCGAGTCGGGCGATGTCGGCATCGACCATGATCCGGGCCAGTTCTGGTGGGAGCACCTTGGCCTCCCAGCCGAGCTTGGTCTTGGCCTTGGATGCATCACCGATGAGCTGATCGACCTCCGTGGGACGCAGGAATTTCGGGTCGAACTTCACGTAGTCCTCCCACGTCAATCCGACATGGTCGAAGGAGAACTGCAGGAAGTCACGGATCGTGTACGCCGAGCCGGTGGCGAGCACGAAATCCTCCGGCACGTCAGCCTGCAGCATCCGCCACATGCCATCGGTGTACTCAGGCGCGTAGCCCCAGTCGCGAATCGAATCCAGATTTCCCATCCAGAGTTCACTCATCAGCCCCTTGACGATGCTGGCGACGGCGAGAGTGATCTTTCGCGTCACAAAGGTCTCCCCTCGACGAGGAGACTCATGATTGAACAACTGGCCGTTCACCGCGAACATGTCATAGGCCTCGCGATAGTTGCGAGTGATCCAATAGCTGTAGACCTTGGCAGCGCCATATGGGCTGCGGGGATAGAACGGAGTGTCCTCGTTCTGGGGTGGCGGGCTGGCGCCGAACATCTCACTCGTGCTGGCCTGATAGAAGCGAATGCTGGTGTCGTGGCTGCGAATGGCCTCGAGAAGGTTCAGGGTGCTGATGCCGCTGGCCATCGCCGTGTGCAGTGGCTCATCGAAGCTCACGCGCACATGTGATTGCGCCGCAAGGTTGTAGACCTCATGCGGGCTGATCATGCGCACCAGTTCGTGCATCCGCGCGGCATCGGTGACGTCCCCATAGTGCAGGTGCAGGTTCTGCCCGGGGACATGCTCATCGTGGTGCAGGTGGTCGATGCGACCGCGATTGAAGGAACTGGAGCGGCGGACCACTCCATGCACCTCGTAGCCCTTGGCGAGCAGTTGCCCTGCCATATAGGAGCCATCTTGGCCCGTCACCCCAGTGATGAGCGCGCGCTTAGCCTCCGTCAAGGCTTCCTCCGACCGGATAACGGACAGCGGAAGGGCTTGTCCCAGACCACTGAATCCGCAAAGCCTAGTGGCTGCGCCCATAGACTCACCGCGTGACCGTGGCCGTCGTCGTGCCGACTTTTCGGCCAGACCCCGTCTCTTTGCTTGCGCTCATCGCCTCCATGCAGGCAGCCAACCTGCCTGTGCTCGTGACCGACGATGCCTCCCCTGTCACCTTTGATCCCGTTCTTCGCGAAGTCGGTCAACTGGGTGTCCGGGTGGTGCGGCATGAGCGCAATGCCGGGATTGCCCGTGGCCTCAACGACGGCCTGCGCTTCGCGCAGTCCCAAGGAGCACAGTGGCTGCTGACCGTGGATCAGGACACTGTGCTGCCGGTCGGATATGTCGAATCGGTGCTGCCCTGGGCCAAGGAGGGCGTGGGCGTGGTCGCAGCCGAGCATGTCGACGACGCAAGTGGCCTGCTCTCGTATCCCACCCAGTTCAATGACGGATTCCTCACCACCCACGAGGTCATCCAAACTGGATCGCTGTGGTCAGTCTGCGAGATGCAGGCCGTGGGTGGGTTCGATGAGTCTCTGGGGATCGATGCGGTCGACGCTGCCGCCTGCCTGCGCCTGCGCGAACGCGGACGGCGGGTGGTGCTCGCGCCCGGGGTCTCGCTCTCCCATCATCTTGGCTCAGCCCGGCAGATCCGCATTCTTGGCCGTACCGTCTTGGCCACCGGTCATAGCCCAGGTCGTCGAACAACGATGGTGCGCAACCGATTGAAACTTGCACCTGCTGAGTTCCGCCAATCCCCCATCCATGCCCTGCGAACCCTGCGTCGCGTCGCAGTCAACATCACCCTTGGAGTGATCGTCGAGGATGATCGGTGGGCCAAGGCAAAGGCAGGACTCCGGGGACTGCGACCCGGCTCAAAGGGCTAGCCTTGCGCGACCTACGAGGGGGGAACGTGTGAAGGGCATCATCCTGGCTGGTGGCACAGGTAGCCGGCTGTGGCCGATCACCAAGGGAGTCAGCAAGCAGCTCCTGCCGGTCTATGACAAGCCGATGATTCACTACCCCCTGGACACGCTGATGGGTGCTGGGCTGCGCGAAATCCTGGTGATCACCACGCCAGATGATGTGACGAGCTTCTCGCGCTTGCTCGGAGACGGCGCAGATCTTGGAATGAGCATCCAGTACGCGGTACAGCCAAGTCCTGAAGGGCTGGCGCAGGCATTCCTGATTG
>DNXA01000133.1 GCA_003506065.1 Actinomycetota bacterium | reverse complement strand
GCAGTTGTCCTGCGCGTGTGCCGGTTCATCGTCGGGATGAACGATGCTGAGGACGCCTGGATGGACACGTTCATCTCGGCCATGCGGGCATATCCGGACCTGCCGCTCGATGCGAATGTTCAGGCGTGGTTGGTGCGCATTGCTCACAATCGATCCATTGATCTGGTGCGCAATCGCGGGCGTCAGCCAATCCCTATCGCTGACCTGCCAGATCGCATTGACGACCTCGGCCAGTCAAGTGGTGAACGCCATGACATCTGGATTCTTGTCGGCGAACTGCCACCCAAGCAGCGCCAGGCGATCGCCTATCACTATCTCGGTGGCCTGCCATTCAGGGAGGTCGCCGCGATTCTGGGTGGCACGCCCGAAGCAGCACGCAAGGCCGCTTCCGATGGCGTCAAGGCCCTGCGCATCACGATCAACCCAGCACAGAGGAAGCAGACCGCATGATGACGACGGAAGCCAGAGTCATTTCGACACTCATGTCCGCGACCCAAGTCGACGAGCCCACGCTGGCCAGGCTTCACGCATCGCTCGTCGCGCGCTCAGCCGATGAAGGCCTGCTCGATGCTGGGTATGCGTTCATGGACTCTCCAATCGGCGAGCTCATGCTTGTTTCCAGCGATGCTGGATTGCTGAAGATCGCTTTTGAAAATGAGGACTTCGATCAGGTGCTTGGTGACCTGTCCGTCAGGATCGGACCGCGCATCCTGCTGGCGCCACAACTCTTGCAGGCGGCCGAGCAGGAATTGTGTGAGTATTTCGCAGGTACGCGAAAGCACTTCGATCTCACCTTGGATCTCTCGCTCACTCAGGGCTTTCGCCAACGCGTGCAGCAGCATCTCGTCGAGATCGATTACGGAACGACACAGAGTTACAAGGAGCTTGCCGAGTTCGTCGGCAATCCCAAGGCCTCCCGCGCAGTCGGGTCTGCTTGCGCGAGCAATCCGCTGCCGATTGTGCTGCCCTGCCACCGCGTCCTGCGATCCGACGGATCACTGGGCGGCTACGCCGGCGGTCTGGAAGCCAAGCGCATCCTGCTTGCTCTGGAACAGGCGGCCTGACCATGGCGGCAGGCGAAGCAGGCAACGGCACGATCCTGTGCGAGGACGGCTTGCGTCGACCAGTGTGGGCCGCAAGCGATCCACTGCGGCGTCACTACTACGACACCGAATGGGGCATGCCAGTCACCGACGAGCAGGGAATGTACGAACGAGTGATGCTCGAGGGCTTTCAGGCCGGACTCTCCTGGGACACCATCCTGCGCAAGCGACCCGCATTCCGGATCGCCTTCAATGACTTCAACCCCGATGAAGTCGCCGCATTCACGGACGCCGACCGGGAGCGGCTCATGAATGATCCCGGGATCGTTCGCAATCGCGCAAAGGTCAATGCAGCCATCACGAACGCCAGAGCAACTGTCGAGATGCGTGCTCATGGCGGGATCGTCGATTTCATTTGGGCCTTCAGGCCTGATTCCACGCCAATGCCAGCGACTATCGACGAGATCCCAACTCAATCAGCGGACTCCATCGCGCTCTCGAAGGCCCTGAAGAAGCGGGGCTTCACTTTCGTTGGCCCGACGACGATGTATGCGATGATGGAATCCATCGGCATGATCGACACCCACTTGGTCGACAGCCATCGTCGCGGATCATCAGGAATCTGGCCCAATTGAAATCTGAGAGTTAGCGCTTGCGACCAACGGCAAAGATCCGCTTGAACGGATACAGGGTTCCAAAGGCCGATCGTGGGTAGGCCTCGCGCAACAAGGCCGAATACTGCTGCTCGAAGAGCTCTGCATCGTCGGCACTCAATTTGGCGAGCACCGGCCGCAGGCTGGTGCCCCGAACCCAGTCGAGCACCGGTTCTTCACCGTTCAGCACATGCTGATACTCGGTTTCCCAGACTTGCGCCTCCATACCGGACGCGAACATCAATTCGAGGTACTCCGCAACTGGCGCAACGGTGCCTCCAGCGCGAATTCCCTTCCCGAGCACATCCCGCCAGCGATCCGAGCCCACGAGGCGACTGAGAAGGACGTGCGAGGGCAGTTGCGCGCTGTGTGGCACCTGCATCGCGAACCAGGCACCCTGGTCCATCGATGCAAACCACTGGAGCATGAGTGCTGTGCTATCTGGCACCCACTGCAGAGCCGCATTGGTCACGATCACCTCCACGCCGCGCTCCGGCATCCAGGCCGCAATGTCCATCTGCTCGAAGTGCAGGTTGGCCGGCAGATCCGGCATTGAGCGGGCCTTGGCCAGCATCTCTGAGGAGGAGTCGATACCCAGCACTTCGGCATCGGGCCAGCGCCGGGCAAGCATTGCTGTTGTTGATCCCGTGCCGCACCCAAGATCAACGACCCGCGTGGGCGATGGCGCCAGGACATGGGAGATGAGGTCGACGAAAGGTCGGGCTCGCTCTTGGTCGAAGCGATCGTAGATCTGCGGATCCCACTTCGCTCGGGGCGATTCCGCAGACGTCACGGGAACAGTCTCACGCATCAACATTGACCGTGTGCCACATGCGCATGCGGACTCCAACGATGAACCGTACGATCCAGCACATGTGCCACGACGACCGCAGCCAGCCGCCCGCCTCACCTCGATCTGAAACCATTGCTGAAACGCGCAAGCTAACCCTCACCAGCAGCGATGGCAACGAGTTCTCCGCCTTCTATGCGTCCGCGGAAGCCCCGAAGGTCGGAGTCGTCATTCTCCCCGACGTTCGTGGACTGCATCCTTACTACGGATCACTTGCCGAACGATTCGCCGAGGCCGGGCTCACCGCGGTTGCCATCGACTACTTCGGACGCTCTGCTGGGCTCGCCGAGAATGGCTGGCGTGCTGAGGATTTCGACTGGCAACCCCATGTCAATGCCGCAACTCCTGCTGGGGTGAACCTTGATTCGCAGGCCGCGATCGACTACATGCGTGCAGCACATGGCGAGCAATTGCCGATCATCAGCGTCGGATTCTGCTTCGGCGGCGGGCAGGCCTGGCGCCAATCTTCAAGTGACCTCGACCTCGAGGCAGTTGTCGGCTTCTACGGGCGTCCAGATTTCGTGGGACGCTCAGCGAAGCACGCGAAGAAGCTCACCTACATGTTCCTGGCGGGCGAGGATTTCACTCCTGTCGAAGACCAACTGGCGCTGGCTGAAGTGATGCGCTCAGGTGGGGCCGAAGTCATCACCGTGGTCTACGACGGTGCACCGCACTCATTCTTTGACCGCGCATTCGATGAGTGGGCCGAGGCGAGCGCAGATGCCTGGAAGCGGATCCTGGATCTGACCGACAGTCTCTCCCAATGATCTCCAAGCATCAGGTTCTGGAAACGCTAGTCCGCGATCCGAAACGTCCAGCTGCATTCCAACAGGCCTTTGCTCAGCACATCGACCCAGTGCAGGGCTGGTTGACTGAGCCAGAGGCATTCCTGCTGTGGAGTCTGAGCGGGACTGTCAGTGCAGATCTCGCGGTGGTGGAGATCGGCAGCTACCTCGGAAGGTCCACGGTGGCGCTGGCCACAGGATCACGCGGAGCCCTTGTGCACGCGGTTGATCCGCACACAGGCGACATCAGTGAAGTGGCGGAAGGCAAGTCGATCAATACCTATGAGGGCTTCCTTGCCAATATCGACAAGGCATCGGTCAGCGATCGTGTGCGCCCGATGCGGATGATGTCGGTTGATGCTGCAGCGATATACGAAGGTCCGGCGATCGGATTGCTCTTCGTCGATGGTTGGCACTCGGCAGAGGCCGTCGAAGAGGACATCCGTAGTTGGCATCCGCATCTGGCACCACAGTGCACCATCGTCTTCGATGACTGGCAGGATCCGGATGTTGCCAGGGGCATCAGGAATATTCGCCCGTTGATCCCGTCTCTTGTCGGATCAATCGGCAAGGACCTGATCTTCACGAGTTCCACTGCGGCCGCCCGCCTGCCCATTGTTCGCAATGCAGCGATACATGAACGCGCTCAGCATGTGGCTGCGCGCCTGCGACTGACCGAGGACATACGAGTGGCGTTCCGCTAGCGGCGTTGTTCCAAACGGATCACTGCACCGACTTGCGCTCGTAGATCACCATCGACCAGACGTAGCCGACCACAGCGATCACGATGCACCACCCGATCGCGAGCACGGGGTCCCAGCCGAGCGGCGTGCCCAGCAGCAAGCCCCGAAGAGTCTCGATGAATGGCGTGAAGGGCTGGTACTCCGCGAACCACTGCAAGCCAATCGGCATTGACTCCGTCGGCACGAAGCCGGTGCTCAGGAAGGGCAGCAGCATGAGCACCATCGGCAGGTTGCTAGCTGTCTCGGCTGATTTGGCTGCCATCCCCATGGCGACTGCGAGCCAACTGATCGCATATGAAATCAGCGTGAGTATGCCGATGGCAGCGAACCACTGGATCGGTCCGGCGTTGGGCCGGAAGCCGACGAGGAGGCCAAAGCCCAGCACGACGGCGACCGCGATGAGTGCCTGAATGGTGTTGCCGAGCACATGCCCGGCAAGCACTGCCGCTCGCGAGATCGCCATCGTGCGGAATCGAGCTGTGATGCCCGCGCCCATGTCCATCGCGACGGTTGTCGCAACGCCGCCAGCGCTGCCCGCAATCGTCAGCACCAGGATGCCTGGCATGACGTAGGCGAGATAGGCCTCTCTGCCGGCAGCCGGATCCACTCCAGGAAGGCCAGCTCCAAGAGTGCCGCCGAAGACGAACACGAAGAGTGCGAGGAACACCACTGGTGCTCCGATCACGAACACCGAGAGGCCTGGATAGCGAACAATGTGCAGCAGGCTGCGACGCAGCATCGTGATCGAGTCGGCGAGGACATGCGATTGCCGAGTTGCACCCGCGCCTTGCGGGCACTGGGTGGTGAGGGTGGTCATGACGTGGCTCCCTTCTTGTCAGTCCGGCCCGTGAGCGCGAAGAACACGTCATCTAGATCCGGGGTATGGATGCTGAGGTCATCGATCTCGAGCTGTGCCGCATCGAGCCGCTCCAGCAGGGTGCGCAGTGCTGCGGCCCCACCGTGGCTGGGAACCGTGAGCGCGAGGGCTGAGTCGTCGCGAGCGGATTCATCAAGCAGGC
>DNXA01000255.1 GCA_003506065.1 Actinomycetota bacterium | reverse complement strand
GGTCCGAAGACCTCCTCCTGCGCGATTGTCATCGAGTTGTTGACATCGATGAAGAGCGTCGGCTCGACGAACCAACCCTTGGACAGGTGGGCCGGACGGCCGCCACCAACGACGGCATTGGCTCCCTCGGCCTTGCCCTTCTCGATGTATTCGAGTACGCGTGATTGCTGCAGCTTGCTGATCTGAGGACCCATCATGTTTCCTGGATTGCGCGGGTCGCCATAAGGGATGTTCTGCATGACTGCTGTCAGAATCGCCACGCCCTCCGCATACCGACTCCGAGGTAGCAAAATACGCGTCTGGAGCACACAGCCTTGGCCTGCATGCGAACAGGCAGCTGCCGCGTTGGGGAGCACGGCAGCGAAGTCGGCGTCCTCCAAGACGATCATGGCGGACTTGCCGCCAAGTTCCAGGAACACTCGCTTCAGGGTGGCAGCGCCTTTCTCCATGATACGCATTCCCGTTCGAGTCGAGCCCGTGAATGAGATCATGTCGATGCGTGGGTCGAGGGTGAGTTCCTCGCCGACCAGATGGTCGGACGACGTCACGACGTTGAACACACCGCGTGGAATGTCGGTCTTCTCAGCAATCAAGCGTCCGAGTCGCGTTGCATTCCATGGTGTGTCGGGAGCAGGCTTGAGTACCACAGTGTTACCCGTCGCCAGGATGGGGCCGATCTTGTTCGCCGTCACCTCAAACGGGAAATTCCACGGCACGATCGCACCGACTACACCCATGGGCTCCTTGCGCACCTTGCGCTTGGCTGCTACCCGACCCAGGGTGCTGTCTGGCAGCTTGCGCTCCCACTCGAAGCGATCGATGAATTCAGCCGGCCACCTAAACGCATCATTCATCGGCCAGTCCAACTGGGCCGAGTAGGTAAGCATGACCGGTGAGCCGACTTCGTCAACAATCTCGGCTCGGTAGTCCTCTCGCTCCGATTCGAGGGCGGACTGGAGTTGATCCAGGCAGTGCTTGCGGAACTTGTGGTTCGTAGCCCAGTCGGTTGTGTCAAAGGCCTCACGAGCGGCGGCGATGGCACGACCCATGTCCTCTTTGGTTCCGTCGGCAACCTGCCCGAGAACCTCCTCAGTCGCGGGGTTGATGTTGTCGAACTCCGCGCCGGAGGAGGACAGCACTAACTCACCATCGATGAGCATCCTCTTCTCCGGGGTGTATGTGCCAATTGGTGGAAACTCTGACATCTGTAGCCTCTCTGCAAACAGGTATAGGAGAATGGGAAGAACGACTATGCGGGCGCACCCGACGAGGTGGACGCAAGCAGCGCACCTGCGTCGACCTTGAGCTGCAGACCTGTCACGTAGCGGGACTCATCAGATGCCAGGAACAGAACCGCGTTGCTGATGTCGATCGGCTCGACATAGGGGATTGGCATCTTCTGCATCGCTGGGAACGCAACCATCGCGTCTTCACGAGTGGGGTGCTCCAGATCTGGGCGGAAGATGCCGTACATCGGGTCGCTGTTCAGCATCGGCGTGTTGCAGTTAGTCGGGTGCACGACATTCACGCGAATTGAATGCGGAGCGAGTTGAAGGGCGAGGTCATGACCGAACCGTGCAACACCGCGCTTCGCATGAGAATAGCCAGCGCCACCAGGGCCGTTTGTGGGGCTGTCAGTGCCACCTGACAAGAGTCCCGCAACAGAGCCAGTAGCGATGATCGACGCACCTGCTCCAAGGAATGGGAAGGCAGCCTCAACTGTGTTGTATACGCCAACGAGGTCAACGGCAACAGCGTCGAACCAGCCCTGGGGAGGCACATCGGCACCAAGTGGGCAGATGCCCGCGTTGGCGACGACGATGTCCAGGCGTCCAAGTTCTTGGACGCCTTCGGCGATCGCCGCGATCATGGCTGAGCGTTCGCGCACGTCGACCTTGATCGCGACTGCACGTCGACCAAATTCCTCAACAAGTTTCTTTGCCTCGGCCAAGTCGGCATCGGATGCTAGTGCGTAGCCGTTTGTTTCGAAGTCTTCGCACAGATCCAACAGGATGATGTCTGCACCTTCCTCTGCCAGCCGCAGTGCGTGGCTTCGGCCCTGTCCTCGAGCAGCCCCTGTGATAACTGCAACTTTGCCCTTAACCCGATCGGCCATGACTGTTCCCTTCGCTTTCCGGAGGAGCTAACGCTCGGATCCGAACTATTTGATGAATGGACTGGTAAATCTCGTGCATGCTTGGCTATTCAGTTATGGAGATTGCACGTTCAGGGCAAGCTGCAGCTCCCTCTCGGGCTGCTGCTTCTTCGCCTGCGGTAACAGTCACCTCGCGCACGGCGCAATAGCCGTTGCTGTCGAGTGGATACACGGCGGATGCCGCTGCGTGGCAACGGGCATGGCCTGTGCACTTCTCAGTGTCAACTGTGATCTTCATGCTCTCCACCTCAAGGGAAGTTCGTTGAGTGTCATCATTCCTCCGGTTGCCTCGCTTGTCTGGGCACCTTCTGGTATCCAGTACTGGGGAATTCGCTTGTGCCATTCCTCATAGGCAACCGTCAGTTCGTGGCGCGCCAAGTGGGAACCCAGGCAGCGATGCGGTCCAGCCCCGAAGGTCAAATGCGAGGCCATTGGCCGGTCGAAGTCAACTGTGGTGCCGTGGTTGTGCTGAAACTCATCGCGACCTGCACTTGGAAGACTGACCATCACATAGTCACCCGGTTGCACCGGGCAGCCAGCGATCTCGGTGGCTGCTGTCACTTCGCGCGGGATATTCACGATGGGATAGGCGCGAAGAAGCTCCTCANNCCGGTCTGCCGGGTGCGTGGCCAGGTGCAGGAAACCGTAGGCGAGCTCAGCGGTGACCGTGTCGAGTCCGGCCATGAACATGAGCAGGTAGAACTTCAGCAGGTCCGCGTCTGAGACTGGCTCGCCATTGATAGCCCAATCAAGGGCATCAGTGGCAATGCCTGGAGGTCGTTCAGCTGGCGGCAAGGCACGACGTTCAGTGATCATGCTCATGAAGTACTGGGTGACTGCCATCTGAGCTTCCTGCCCAAGACGTCGACGTTCGTCAATGTCTTCATCATGTGGGTGCAGGATGGCGAGTTCCCACTCGAGCATCATGTCAAGTTGCTCGACAGGGAGTCCCATGATCTCTAAGATGATCGCCGTGGGATAGCGCAGTGCGAAGTCATGCACGAAGTCGCACTCACCCTGATCGATGAAAGCGTCGATCAACACGTTGACTCGGGCTCGAACCTTCGCGTCCCACCCTTCGACCTTGCCCGGTGAGAAGTACGGAGCGAGCAACCGGCGCCATGACAGGTGAATGGGGCCGTTGAGTTGCTGAGGAATGAGCAGGAAGGGCATCTCCTCATCTGTCTCCATGTAGTGGACCTGCTGAGGAAAGGTCTTCGCATCCTGGGCAACGTGCAGAGCGGTTTCATGGTCGGTCACCATGAAGAAACTCTTGCCGCCGTACGGAACTTCGACTACTGGTCCCGCGCTGCGCAGTTTGTCCATCATTTCGTAGCCCGACATGACTGGCCGAGCTCCGCCTGTCCAAGTGATGTGAGCAACCGGACACTTGCCGCCGGGCTCGATGGAGACGTCGTGTTCTGTGACTTGTTGCGTCATTCCAAACCTCGTCCTCTACTAATGATGCGTGATCACACGAGTTCGAGTACAGGGGACCCGCCTCTGTACTCGCGTGAGTTACTGGCTTCTATGCAGCGATTAGGACTGAGGTCTGTCTCGCACTTGGGACAACGCTAGCATTGCATCATGAGGGTCACAAGCAAATCATGGAAAACTTTCGGCTCTCGAAGACAGGCATTTCCGCGATGCGCTTCGAACCCGAATCTAGGCAGATGAGGTGAGTCGGGAGGCCGCCTCGTCGAGGCCTATTCCCGCTTGAAGCATGGACCGCGCACTCATCACTATGCGTGGAGCACTCAGCCCCACGATTCCAACGAATCTGTCGTCATCGCTATACAGGACGACCAACTTGTCGGACGCGGGTCCCAGATGCAGGACCATCGACTCAAACCTTCCCGCTGGCCAGCCAAGTGCCTGGATCTTGACGCCGTAGATGTCACTCCAGAAGTAAGGAAGCTCCAGCAACCTGGTTTTGGACTCGTCTGTCGAGCCCATGATGTTCGCGGCAACCACCCTGGCTTGGTCAATGGCAGAGGTCCAATGCTCGTGCCGTCCCTCATAGCCATGGGCTGAAGTCCAGTGTGCGACGTCGCCGACCGCATATACGTCCTCGATCGATGTATGTCCGGAGGCATCGCAGGTGATGCCATTGTCCATTGCCAGATCAGTGCCGCCCAGCCAATCGACAGTGGGCGTAACGCCTAGGCCAACAACTACTGCCCCAGCAGGCAGCAGTTCTCCAGTTGACAGTTCAACTCCTTCCAGGTGTTCGCCACCAACGAGTTTGGTAACCAGACTGTCGCAGTAAACACTGACTCCATGTTCTCGGTGCATGCGAAGGACCTCCTGGCCAATAGTCTCCCCGACTGGAATCGATAGCGGCGTCGACAGCGCTTCGACTAGTGCCACCTCGGCGCCCATTTCTCGCGCTGTGGCTGCCACTTCACAACCGATGAACCCTGCGCCGATGACCACGATGTGGCCATGCTGGCGGATGTCACTGGCGATGGCGCGTGCATCGTTGAAGGTGCGGAGCGTGTGAAGCCCAACGCGGGGAGTGGTTCCGCGAAGAAGTCGAGGACGTGCGCCGGTTGCAATCACCAAGACGCCGAAGGAAATGACGGACCCATCGGCAACCGTGACAGTGTGGCGTATTGGATCGAGTCCGACCACCCTGGTGTTCAGGCGCAGATCCAACTTCAATGCATCAAGTGCGTGTATGTCGAGCAGTACTGGCAGCGCTACGTCCGGCTCCTTGAGCGCTCTCTTTGAGAGTGGCGGACGGTCATAAGGCGCAAACTCCTCGTCACCCAGCAATGTGATCGAGCCTTCGAATCCCTGCTCACGCAGTTGCTCGGCAGTGCGGAGACCTGCGAGACCTGCGCCAACGATCACCACACCAGATTCAACGCTCATAGTACCGCCCCAAGGATTCGCTCTACGGATTCGAGCATTCGTCTCGGCATTGAGAATGCACTTGAGACATTATCACGGCTTGTATCATTGAGCGTTCACAATATGCAAGGCTCAAGCCCAAGGCGGATGGCTGGAGACCGGACAACACCGAGGAGCGCAGGTGACCCAATTGAGCGATGTCGTGCATGAATCAGTTCGCCAACGTCTCGATCGAGGACTCAGGGACATTCTGGATGGTCTGGACGCCGACGATCTCAGTGCAGTCACCGTGGAGGCGGTTGCTCAAGAAGCCCAAGTCTCGCGCGCCACGGCATACCGCCATCTCGGTTCTCGAGAAGAGCTTCTGAGGCGAGCTGCAATTGGCCTTGTTGAAGGACACATCTCAAAGTGCCAAGACGCGCTGTACCGCACAACCACGGTGGCACAGCGTGTGGAGGAGTACTTCGTCTACAATCTCCGCGAGTCCGCGCGAGATCGACGAATTCAGGTGCTGCGCGAATCTCCTCGCACTTCGGGGATCGTCGCTGCGATCCGAGAGATGACGTCCACCGTCCTTGGCCCGGCTCTGCAATCTGGCCAACTCGAAGGGCAGGTGCGTGATGACATCCCAGTCGACGACCTCGTTACCTGGATCATCGACCAAGTTGAAATTCTGAATCGCCAAGTTCGCTCGATGACTGAGGACGAAGTCCGTGTTTGGGTCCGACGGTTCATCCTCCCAGTGCTCGATCCGCCGGGAAACGCCGATGGCCGCCTGCGAGCCCAAGTACGCTCGCTCCTCGATGACGTTCAGGTGCGCCTCCAGGAAGTGAACGTGTCGATCGCTGCGGGTCGATACACCTTCCGCGCCTGACTCAGCACTTCTGTACCGGTGCTACTTCTACTCCAGGCCCATCATGCTCTTGATGAATGGCGCGTCCCAGGAACCTGTGAGACCTGAACTCACATATCCAGCGTCCACGACGAAACTGATGCCGTTGACGTGCCGGGCCGCGCCACTACACAGGAAAACCAGTGGGTAAGCCTGATCCTCAGCGGAAGCGGCAGGGACGCCGAGATCTTCGCGGTAGTCGGCGGCGAAGCCCAGCCACGTTTCCGCGTTTGCGCGTGCGAGAGGAGTGTCCGTGGGCCCAGGCAGAATCGCATTGATGCGAATGCCCAACTTGGCGAACGGATAGGCCTGACGCGCCGTATAGGCCAGGAACGCCTGCTTGGCCCAGCTGTAGGTCGCCTTGTCGGGATGCTTCGAGATCCAATCACTGCCCGACTCAAAGCTCTGCGTGTCCAGATAAGGCGTCAACTCGGGCAGGGCCCGCTCCCAACCCAGGCCGGCTACAGACGAGATCACCCCGATTGCTGAACCGCGAGGCACCATCCCTAATTCGATTGCTCGTTCCACGAGGTGCCGCTGGCCAAGGAAGAGCGCCCTCTCGATTCCAGGGGATCCGTCGGCGACACCCGCGCACATGAACAGTGCGTCTATCGGTCCGCCACATGTCGCCAATGCTGCATCGATGCTTGCGCGATCACGAAGGTCCATCAAAATGACCGTGGCATCGGTATTAGCGCTTGGCAGCACGTCCATGATCACGACCTCGGCACCAAGTTCGCTGAGCAACTGCGCAGTTGCAAAACCCATTCCGCTGGCTCCGCCGACGACCAGTGCTCGCCGGCCGTCATACCTGAACTGATCGATTCCCATTGAGTCTCCTTGTGCTGCTCAGGACCCGGCGGCATCGGCATCCGCTGCGGCATCAGCGGAACTGTAGGCGGCATTCACACTCCGGAAGGGATCAACAGGCGATAATTCTTCAGTCAGAGGGCTCATTAGTGTCCTGCGCCGGGAATCCGTTGCAGATATGAGTTGAGTCGTTCGAAGATCTGGTCTGCTGTCTTGGTCCAGGCGAACGGTTTGGGGTTCTCGTTCCAGGTGTCGACCCAGTCGCGGATGTCCTTCTCCAGGGCCTGGACCGACCGGTGCGCACCGCGCCGGATCTTCTTGTCGGTGAGCAACCCGAACCAGCGTTCGACCTGATTGAGCCATGACGAGCTGGTCGGGGTGAAATGCATGTGGAAGCGCGGGTGGGCGGCCAGCCAGGCCTTGATCGCCGGGGTCTTGTGGGTGGCGTAGTTGTCGCAGATCAGGTGCACGTCGAGGTCGTCGGGGACCTCGGAGTCGATGCGGGCGAGGAACCTCTTGAACTCCACCGCGCGGTGCCGGCGGTGCAGCGATCCGATGACCTGCCCGCTGGCGATATCCAACGCCGCGAACAAGGTCGTGGTCCCGAACCGCACGTAGTCGTGGGTGCGGCGCTCGGGCATGCCGGGCATCATCGGCAGCACCGGAGAGGAGCGGTCCA
>DNXA01000260.1 GCA_003506065.1 Actinomycetota bacterium | reverse complement strand
CGGAGCACACGTCTTCATTGCCGCTAAGACCTTGGGGTCACTCTGATCAAGATCGGTGCGAGTCTGGCCCGTCGTGGGCATCGCCACTCCATTGTCGCTCAGGCAGGAGTTGTAGGCCTCGAATGCTGTTGACCCAATGCCTCCAGTCCCGCCGGGAAAGCCGCCACCGAAGTTGCCGCCGCAGGCCTGCATCGCCTCCTGCATTGCTTGCTGATCGACTCCGTCAGGCAGTCCTGGGCCTGCACCTTCACCGGATTGCGGAGCGCCGGTGGGTACTCCCGTTGGTGGAGCAGCGTTGGGATCCCGGCTCGGCAGGGTGAGTCCCTTCTCCGCCAGACAGGCTCGCACTTGCTCCTGGTCTGCTGTGCTTTGCGGGGCGGGAACTCCAGGACTGCTGCTGGATGTGGCCGCCGGTGCGTCCGCAGCTGCGGAGCTGGTGTCCGAACCTGTTCCGCAGGCGACCAACGACGCCGCCAAGCCCAAGGCTCCCAAGGGAAGAAGGATTGCTCTGCTGAGGTTCATTGACTTGCTCCATTTCCTGACGGGGCAGCGGCGCTGGAAAGTGCGCCCTGGGTGATCGTGGTGGCTGCGACTGTTCCGTCGCTGCCGGCTTGGCCGCGGACAATGACCTGCTGGCCCTCCTTGAGTTCGCTTGCCTTCACTGTCGTCTGGGCGGTGATGGCAGTGGATGGCGAGACATCCACTTTCACGACGGTGCCCTGTGCAGTGGTGACATAGACGTGGGTGCCATCGACCAGCGTGATGGAACCCACGGTCACGCCAGCGGCTTGCTCCGTTGATGTTGAACCATCTGTTGACGTGAGTGCACCGGTTCCAGGAAAGCGCCCGGCTGCGAAGCCGGCTGGAAGACTTCCGCCCGGAAAGGCGGAAGTGCTGGCGCTGGATCCGAACTGCTGTTGCACGAAGGAGCCGGCAAAGAAGGCAAGCACAATGCCCAGTGAGCCCAGCAGCACTCTGGTACCGCGCGGGATTGGGCCTCGTTCCTTCTGCGCAATGAGCTCGCGAAGATCGGCCTCTTCGATGCTTTCGAGGGGCTCCACTGGTGCCAAGCCCTCACTCATGGCGCAGGGCTTGGATTGGGCGCATGCGCGCGGCTCGATTGGCCGGGTAGCTTCCGAAGAACAGCCCGATGGCGACGGACACGATGAAGGCTCCTAACACTGAGAGGGGCATGATCACTGGCTGCACGCCAGCGATCTGGAATTGCGAGATGACCAGAGCAACAAGGACGCCAGAGGCTCCGCCGATCACCGACAGCAACGTCGCCTCGACGAGGAATTGCGAGAGGATCGCGAAGCGGTTGGCGCCGATGGCCTTGCGAATGCCGATCTCCCGGGTCCTTTCGGTCACTGAGACGAGCATGATGTTGGTGATGCCGATGCCGCCGACCAGCAAGCTGATTGCTGCAACTGCGCCGAGGAGCACGGTGAAGACCTGATTGCTGCTGCTTGAAGTGGTGAGCAGGCTTGCCTGATTGATGACCTGATAGTCGCGGTTGGTCGAGGTGGTGCCGTGTCGGGAATCAAGGATCGAGGAGATCTCGGATTGAGCCGCGTCGGAGGCCTCCGACGAAGCAGCTTCCGCCGTGATCGAGTCCAAGCTCCCGTATCCCGTCAATTGGCGTTGCACTGTGCTGAGTGGCGCAATGGCGACGTCATCGGGATCCTGAAAGCCTGAGCCGCCCTTCTTCTCAAGAACCCCGACCACAGTGAAGGGCACGCCAGCGCACGTGAGTGTGGTGCCGACCGGGTCGACCGTGCCGTACACCTGGTCGACCACGCTCTGGCCGATCACGATGACGCGACTGCCCGCAGTGACGTCTTCATTGCTGAAGTAGTTGCCGTTGGTCACCTTGCTGTTGGAAGTCTGGAAGTACGAAGGCCAGGTTCCGGTGATGGAGGTGCTGTGGCTGGTGCCCGCGTAGGCACAGCTGACACTTCCAGCCTGCTTCACAGGTGATGCGCTCTTCACGTTTGGCGCATTCGTCTGGTCAGTCAGGGCAATTGCGTCGGCGACGGTCAGGTCCTTCTGAGCGCTGCCACTTGACCCTCCTGGAATCCGGAACGTGCCATGGATGACTGAAATCGAGTTCGTGCCGAGTTTCTCGATACTTGCGGCAACTGCTTTGGAAGAGCCGTTGCCTACTGCGAGCAGCACAATCACTGCTGCCACACCAATGAGGATGCCCAGGACGGTCAGGCTTGAGCGCAGCTTGTTCTGAAGGACACCCTCAGTCCTTGGCGGAAGGATTCGCCGATGATCATCAGTGGACCCGCTCATCGCTGGCGATGCGCCCATCGACAAGGTGGATCACGCGTTGAGCACGGGCGGCAACCTCGTCCTCATGGGTGATGAGGACGATCGTGTTGCCTCGATAGTGGGTGCTCTGCAAGAGATCCAGCACGTCCGATGTGGAGCTTGAGTCGAGGTTGCCCGTCGGCTCGTCGGCCAGGACAAGCGAAGGGTTGGTGACAAGTGCCCGCGCGATCGCCACGCGCTGCTGCTGGCCTCCAGAGAGCTGCGTCGGCCCATGATCTGCGCGATCACCCAGTCCAACGGAATCCAGAGCCGCCAGTGCCCTGCGTCTGCGTTCCTTGCGTTCCATCCCTCTGTACGCCAAGGGCAACTCGACATTGGCCAGTGCCGTCGTGCGGGGAATGAGATTGAAGGACTGGAAGACAAATCCGATCTTGCGATTGCGGACGACAGACAGCGCGTCATCGCTGAGCCGGTCAATATTGATGCCATCGAGTTCGTAGGAGCCAGTCGTGACGATGTCCAGTGCGCCGACGATATTCATCAGCGTGGACTTGCCAGACCCGGATGTGCCCATGATGGCTACGAACTCCCCTCGCTGAATGGTCAAATCGTTGCCGTCGAGGGCTCGCACCTGCGCCTCGCCCAGCCCGTAGTGCTTGGTGACCTGCTGCAACTGGATGACGGGATGCTTGTCAAGGATTGGATTCGTCATTGCGGCGGACCGCCAACCGCTGCACCGCCGCCAGAGAGGGTCCCGGTCGTCACTCGTCCACCCGGTATGCCACCCGAGGGGAATCCTGTGGAACTGGTGGTGGCAGTGGGCAGCACGATCACGTCTCCGGCACTCAGCCCACTGGTGATCTCAGTCGTGCTATCGCCCTTGACTCCCGTGACGACCTGAACAATGGATTCCTGGTCGCCCTTCTTCACGGTCACGGTGCTGGAGCCACCCAGAGTGGTGATCGCTGTGCTCGGAACGACCAGCACATCGCTTGCCTCTGAAGTGACGACCGAGACATTCGCTGTCATGCCCGCTCGGACTGCCTTGGGTGCTGCTGCGATGGAAATGGTGACGGGGTAGGTCGTCAGGCCATTGCTTGTCGAACTCACTGGGCTGATCGAGATCACCTTGCCTGTGGCAGAGGCATCTGGGAGCGCGGTGAAGGTAATCGTGGCTGACATTCCAGCCGTGACCTTTGCGGCATCGGCTTCATTGAAATTGGATGCCACGTCAAGCCTGCCGTTGCCAACCAGTGTGATGAGCGAAGTGCCGTCAGTGCCACCAGCTGAACTTTGTCCAACCGTGGCATTGACTGCCCCGATCGTTCCTGAAACAGGAGCGCGCAATGTGGTCTGGGAGTAGGCGCGTTGTGCGATCGACAATTGCTCGCGAGATGCGGCAGCATTGGCGGCCGCGACACTGGATAGCCCCAACTCCTTCGGCGCAGTACTTGAGGCCTGGGCGTTCACCAGCGCCTGCTTTGCCTGTCGTTCCGTCTGTTGATCTTGAGCGGTGGCCTTCTGCTGATTGAGCAATGCGGTGTTGTAGTTCTGTTGTGCTGTCACGACTGCCTTTGTCAGGGTGTCCTTGGCCTGCAGCAGGGCAACATTTGCCTTGAACAGATTGTTGCTTGCGGAGTTGATGGCGGCCTGGTCTGCCAGGACGCCCTTATCTCGAGCATTCGTCGCGTTGGTCTGCGCATCGGAGGTGGTGGCCTGACTGATTGCAGCGTTGTAGCCATTCAGGTTGAGCGCAGCCTGGGATTGAGCCTTCTGCAGATCCAACTGGGCGCTGGTGATCGCGGCTTCTGCGTTGCGAAGGGTCGCCCAGGCCTGGCTGTTCGCGCAGTCAGAACTATTGGGTTGGCTTGCCGAGTTGAAGCATTGTGTCGAGGCCCCGGCGATGGCCAGATCCAAATCAATCTTCGCCTTGTCGACTACCTGCTGCTGTGATGTGGCGTTGGCTACCCAATTGGCCTGCGCATCCTTGACCGATTGCTGAGCTGCTTGGAGGCTGAGATTGCTCTGAGTCAGCGAAGTCAGCGCCTGCGCGTAACTGCTCTTCGCGCTTGCCAACTGCTGTGAGGCAGCGGAGCTGTCGACACTCACAAGTGCCTGGCCCGCCTTGACTTTGTCTCCGGCTGCCACATTGACCGAAGTCACCGTGCCGTTGGTCTCAAAGCTCAATTCATAGTTGCCTGATGACTCAACCGTGCCGGTGGCTGTGACGGTCGATGTCACTGTGCCAGTGGCAACGGTGGCGGTCCGGCTGCTGGTGGCGGTGGATTCGGGCGCGAAGATGAAGTACCAGCCACCGGCGAGTACCAGCACGAGCAGCGCAACCAATCCGAGGTTCAACCAGTGCGAGCGGCCAAAGGGCCTACTGAGGCGTCGAGTCATGGCAGGAGTTTTTCGATGGAAGTTCAGCGCTCATGGCGTCTTTGGTTTGGAGTCGGTAAGGGTTCGATGAACTTGCCGCCGAATGCCGGAATTCGGTAAGCGTCACGTCAGCCGACGGTGGGCTATCGTCATCTTGATTCGTTCGATAGGGGGCGAAGTGATTGAAGTCAGCAATCTGACCAAGCGCTACGGCAAGGTCACAGCCGTGGACGATGTCAGCTTCACCGTGAACCCTGGTGTCGTCACCGGATTCCTTGGTCCCAATGGTGCCGGAAAGTCCACGACCATGCGCATGATTCTCGGCCTGGACAAGCCAGACGCGGGAACGGTGCTCGTCAACGGCCTTTCGTATCGCGCAGCCCGCACGCCCGTCGCCGAGATCGGCGCGCTGCTTGAAGCAAAGGGCTTCGACAGGGCACGTTCAGCCCGCAATCACTTGCGAGCGCTGGCCTCAACCTCTGGCATCAGTACCAAGAGAGTGGATGAGGTGCTGGGGCTGGTCGGTCTTTCCGAGATCGCCAACTCCAAGGCGGGCGGCTTCTCCCTTGGTATGGGTCAGCGCCTGGGCATTGCTGTGGCTTTGCTGGGCGATCCACGCATGGTCATGCTCGACGAGCCGGTCAATGGCCTGGATCCCGATGGCGTGCTGTGGATTCGCAATCTCCTGCGCCAGTTGGCAGACGAAGGTCGCACGGTGTTCTTGTCCTCGCATCTCATGACCGAGATGGAGCTCATCGCCGATCAATTGATCATCATCGGGCGCGGACGCATCATGGCCGACACCTCGATGCGGGAGTTCATTGCTGCGTCATCCGCGAATCGAGTGCGCGTGGTCTCGCCGGGTGCGGCTGAATTGAAGAATCGCTTGGAGACCAGGGCCAATGAGAGTGAGCTGGTGGATTCGGGAGTGCTCGTCGTCTCTGGCCTCAGTTCCGCTGAGATCGGGCAGGAGGCTTTCGCAGCGGGCATCGTCTTGCATGAGCTGACGCCACTCAGTGCGTCGCTAGAGGAAGCATTCATGGAACTGACCCGTGACTCGGTGCAATTTCACACAGACGGAGCTGCGGCATGACGATCGACACATCTCACAAATTCGAGGTCGACGCTCTCAAGTTGAAGCTGACCTTCGGGCGGGTGGTGAAGTCGGAGATCTTGAAGCTGCGGAGTCTTCGATCCACCTGGATCATGATGCTCGCGATGCTGGCTCTGTTCATCGCCTTTGGCGCGCTTGCAGCACTGTCGACAACAGGTCAGATTTCCGATGGCAGCGGGGGCCCGCCTGAGGGATTTGCCCTTGATCCAGTGACAACTGTCCTCGCCGGTGGCGGATTCGCTGTACTCGTCATGTCCGTGTTCGGCGTGATCTCTGGTGCTCGCGAATACAACAGCGGCATGATTCGGGCCACTCTCTCCTTCGTGCCAAGACGGCTCTACGTGCTGTGGGCCAAGGTCATCGCACTCCTGATCTTTGTCATCCCCGTGACCGTGATCGCTGCATTCGGAGCCTTTGTTCTTGGCATGGCTGTCCTCAGCGGTGCAGGCTCGGAGACGGTCGCACTGAGCGATCCCGATGCTCAGCGAGTGCTGTTGGGAACCGCTGTCTACATCGCTGGACTGGCGATCATCGGGCTCGCGCTCGGCATAGCAATGCGCTCCATGCCGGGTGCGATCGCCACGGTCATCGGTGGCGTGCTCATCCTGCCCGCCTTGCTCACGGCACTGCTGCCCGAATCCTGGCGATCAGTATTGAAGTTCCTGCCGTCAAATGCTGCTGCCGCATTCACCGAAGTAGAGGTGCGAGTCGACATGCTTGCATTGGGGCCGGGCATAACTGTCTTTGCCGCTTGGCTGGCACTGAGCCTGGCGGTTGCAGGCTTCCTGCTCGTTCGGCGTGACGCCTGAGCATTCGCTCATTCTTCAACTACTGCTTGGCCGTGGTCGCGGTTCCATCCGCGCACATGGCCTAGCATCGGATTCGTGAGAATCACTGAACTGTCCAAAGCCCTCAGGTCGGCATTCGATCTGCGTGGTGGTTCAGCGCTGCCGGTCGGTGATTGGCAGGGTCGGCGGGCAAACGCGGAGAAGATGTTCGGATCGGTCGCTGAAGGGATGAAGGTTCCTGAGTCGATTGCCATGACTGACATCACCGTGACTGGCAGGCACGGGCAGCGGATTCCGGCTCGGGTCTACCGGAAGAAGGGATCCACGAGTCGAGCATTGGTGGTCTTCGTTCACGGTGGTGGCATGATCATGGGCTCAATTGACGCCAGCAATTCCACCGTCGCGCGCTACGTCGATCTCACCGGGATTCCCGCCCTGTCCGTTGGCTATCGGCTGGCTCCCGAGCACCCCTATCCCGCCCAGCGCGACGATGTGGCTGAGGCGATCGCCTGGGCCTACTCGCATGCTGGCGAGCTCAATCTGGATCGCAACCGCATCGCAATCCTGGGGCAGAGCTCAGGTGGCGCGATTGCGGCGGGTGTCGTAATGCGCTTGCGCGATATGGGCGAGCACCCCGTTGCCTGTCAACTGCTGGTGTACCCAATGCTCGATGATCGCACTGACAAGGCTGGCCCGATTGCGGCTCGCTTTCTCACCTGGAGCGTTGCTGACAACATCACCAGTTGGAACTGCCTGCTCAATGACAAGGCCGGAACTCCTGACATCTCTGCCTACGCCGCCCCTGCACGAGCAAGGGATCTGGCCGGTCTGCCGCCGACATACATCGAGGTCGGCACTCTTGATCTCTTCCGCGAAGAGGACGAGCTGTACGCGAAGTCGCTCGAGGCGGCGGGCGTCAGCGTCGAATTCCACCTGCGCCGCGGTGCTCCGCATGGCTTCGAAGCATCGATGAGCGACTTGGCCGACAAGGCCTTTACTCAACGCGGAGAGTTCCTCCTCAAGCACCTGGGCGAGACTGCACCTGAGGCTTAGAGCCAATTCACCAGGTGCATCACCTGTGTGGCTCGCGTGGCAGCGACATAGAGGTCGGCACCTCGTTTGGTCTGCGTGCCCATGGAGCTTGGGTCAACGACGAAGACCACATCGAATTCAAGGCCCTTGGTATCTCGCGCCGAAAGAATCGCGATCGGCGCGTCCAGGGCAGTGTCGCCAATGCCGAATTCGGTGCTTGCTGCCAGCAATTGAGCAGACAACTCCTCGATCTGATCATCGGGAACAATCACCGCGGCTCGACCTGGAATGTTCGCTACGGTCTTGGTGACCAGCTCAGCCAGGTGCTCCGGCGTGATGTCGTGCACCTCGACCTCGGCACCTTCACGCACAGGATGCAGTTCGGGCGCATCGCCACCCGCAGCAGTCAGCAACTCTGTGGCCATGTCAGCGATCTGCTGGGTAATGCGATAAGTAACAGTCAGCACGTGCAGGTCCATCTTCCCGCGGACGTCGCCGAGAGCCTCCTCCCAATCGCGCGCACCGGCTGGATGGCTGGTCTGCTGGACGTCGCCGACGATCGTCATGGATTTGCGCGTAGCCCGTCGAGACAGCACCCGCCACGCCATACGCGAGAGCTCCTGCGCCTCGTCCACGACGATATGGCCATAGACCCAGGTTCGATCAGAGGCGGCGAGTTCGGCCACAGAGCGTCGCTGGCTCGAGCTGTACATGCGCCCCACCAGACCTGCGGCATCGATCCAGCCGCCCATGTCGGTATTGCTGATGGCCTGCTCGGCATGGGCCAACTCGTGACGGCGCTCAGCTGACTCGCGGGCACTGTTGCGCGAGGCATCAGGATCCCAAGGACCAAGCAGTTCGGCAGCCTCGTCAATGAGCGGAACGTCATCGATGGTCCACTCTTGATCTTGGTCCTTGAAGATGAGTCGCGTTTCGCGAGACGTGAGTATCGACGCCGTAGCTGCCCTGAGGCGATCAACGTCGGTGAGCATTCGCCGTACAAGGGCCTCAGGAGAGATGGGCATCCACATGAGGTTGAGCTCGCGGCGAATATTGCGATCCTCAACCAGTTCACTGACCTGATCTCGCCGGACTTCAGCATCGCTGGGATCCTCGCCGAGCTGTCGCGCACGATAGGCGGCGAGGTGATCAAGGGCTCGAATGAGAAAGGTCTCGCGCCCACTGTGAAAACTGGCGTTGCGCGCGACGGAGCGTTCGGCGTCCTGCAGCTGCTTTGCCGTGATCATCACAGTCGAGCGATCTTCCATGGTGATGGTGAAATCCTGCTTTGGAATCCGCCTGCGCTGGCGGACTGCATTGGCTATGACCTGGGCCATGCGAGCGTCACCCTTGACTGCAGCAACTTCGTCGACATCGTGCTTGCGTGCATCAATTCCGGGGTACAGCTGGCCAGGGGTCAGCAGCACTACGTCGGTTTCGCCAAGACTCGGCAGCACTTGATCGATGTAGTGAAGAAATGTGGGGGAGGGCCCGACCACCAGCACACCGTCGCGCGCCAATTTGTCGCGGAAGGTGTAGAGCAGCCAGGCGGCTCGGTGCAGCGCCACCACTGTCTTGCCCGTTCCAGGGCCTCCTTGAACAACAGTGAGCTGATTGAGCGGGCTGCGGATGATCGAGTCCTGGTCGGCTGCAATCGTGGCGATGATGTCGCCCATTCGCCCTTCACGCGGAGCATCAAGGGCGGCGGCGGCTGCACGGGATTCGGTCAGGGTCGGATCGTTGAGGACCTCGTCCTCGACATGCGTCACGGTGCGGTCACGAGTGACGATGCGCCGACGAAGTTGCACGCCGAGGGGATTGGCGAAGGTGGCCTGATAGAAGGGCGCAGCATTGGGAGCTCGCCAGTCGATCAGCTCTGGCTCTCCATCGGCATCACGAAGGCCGATGCGTCCAATGTGGAAACTGCCAGAGCCACCGTCAATGCGCCCAAAGCACAGCCGAGTGTCAGAAGTGCGTGCTGCCCGAAGTTGCGAGACGAGGTTGTCGAGCATCGCCTCGCGCTCAAGATCATCCTGACCAGTGCCCGTGCTGAGAGCAGAGGAAGTCGTATCGATGCGCTCTTCCAGATGGCTGACATAACCGGCCAGCAGCGTGTAGCAGTGGTCGACGTGCGACTGCTCGAGTCGTAGCGCCTCGTCCACTCCACCTCCTGTAGTGCTGGCCGTTCACACCGGGCGATGCCTATGTTTGGGGCCAACAGTCTGCCAGAGTCAGAATTCGCAATGGTGAACGGTAGGCACTTAGCGGAAAGGCTCTGACAGTGCTTGGTCGTGAAGGTCTGTTCAGCGAATATGCGGCGGCCATTGTGAGTGCCTGTGACCTTGGCGCACCTGATGACTTGGGCTGGAGCGATCCCGCATTGCTGTGTGCCATGCGCGGTCAGGCGGGTCTGGTCATGACTGCCTGGAATCCAGGATTCGCTCGGCCGAGCCGTGCGAGGAATGAGGCCAACAACCAGCAGATGCTCATCAGATTGCAGGACTCAGGGTTCGAAGTGTGGCCAGCTGAATGCGCCTCGCCCGATGGGCAGTTCAGGGAATCGGCGTTCCTTGTGTGGCAGATGCCGGCCGAACAGGGCATGGCCATCGCTGCAGAATTCGAGCAGTTTGCCATCTATTGCTATTCCGCGGATGGCGAGAGGTCTGTGCTGCCGTGCGAGCCCGGCTAGGAACTGCTGTCGAATCTCGGGGTCGGCGAATAGGGATGGTCGGGATCTCGGCCAGTCACGTATCGCGCCACGCCATAGATCGCTCCGGCAATGGGCACTGCGATGAGCGCGCCGACGATCCCCAGCGCAATGCTGCCCGCCGCAATGACGACGACAATCGCAAGTGGGTGCAGATTGACGGCCTTGCCCATGACCAGCGGCTGCATAACATCACCGTCGAAACTGCCGACCACAATGGTCAGCAAGACCACGAGTGCTGCGGTGACGGGACCGTTCTCGGCCAGGGCCACGATAGCCGCGAAGAAGGTGGCAACAGGTGCGCCGATCACAGGGATGAACGCGCCCAGGAACACGACAGCTGCCAGGGCTGGAGCCAGCGGAACCTGGAGAATGAGAAGCCCTATGTAGACCAGGAGTCCGTCCATCAATGCGATCACGACGATGCCTCGGGTGTATCCGGCGATGGACTCCCAGGCGATCTTGCCGGATACGTCCACGTGCTCGCTCAGTTGAATGGGGATCCAGCTGACCAACCAGCCCCAGATCTTGCCGGGTGACATCAGGAAGAAGATCACGCCGAAGATGAATACCGAACCGGCGATGATGAGGGTGCCAATGGAACCCAGTGCACCGAAGGCATCGCCGGCGAAGCCCTTCAATACCCCCGTGCCCCAGCTCTGCAGTTCATCAAGCAGATTTGAGAACTGAGAGTCCGAGAGCTGCAATGGTCCGGTCTTCAGCCACGTCTCAATGTCTGCGAAGCCTGTCGTGATCGAATCGACAAGTTTGGGACCTTCGTGGATTGCCGAGTTGATGACGGTTGCGAGGATGACGACAACGAGCGCAGTGATCGTCAACAGCGCAAGGATCATCGAAAGGACTTTGGGCAGCAACTTGTTGTAGAGGTTCATCACTGGAGAGGTCCAGGCTGTCACGAGCATCGCGAAGAACAGTGCGAAGACGACGGGGAAGATGCCATTGAACACATAGACGATCAGTGCGAAGCCTGCGACCAGGACCAGCAGGCGCCACGTGACTCCCGCAAGGGTGCGCAAGGTATCTGGGATGTTCTCTTGCCCGCTCAAGGTGACCCCTCACTGTGCTAGGGCACGCAGGCTAGCCCACGCAGTGGTGCTGGATTGCAGTGATCGTTCAGTCGATGCGAACGATGCCGGTGGGCGTTGCGAAGGTGACCGCGATGATGCCCGGGTTCTCTGCCTCAACCCATTCGACGTAGACGCCATCCATCACGTCCATGAAGTTCTCGTCGATGTAGGCACTCACGGTGTTCGGATCGCCGGCAATCTCGATGCGCTCAACGGTGACGTTGCTTGCCCCCGTTGATGGGTGATTCTCTGGCGAGCTTGACCACTCGACGAAGAACGGCAGCTGCGGATTCTCCATCACATTGAGCACACCCAGTTGCTTCCACTCAAGCTTCTGGCCGTCAGGACGGATGCGATGGCCAGGTGCGGCCTCGCGACCAAGACGCTGCTCGTAGGGCTTGATGTCATCGACTGAAATCGCCCAGCTCATCCAGCCGCCGCCATTGGTTGCGCAGTGGTTGACCGCGCGGCCGAAGGGGGCTTTGTCGGCGGCGGGGTGGTCAAGGGCAGACACGACCTCGATGTAGCAGCCATTGGCCATCGGGAGAATGAAGTTACGAGTGCCGAACTGCGGATGGCGACCACCATCGTGGAAGGTCGACGCAAGATCTGAACCAATGCGTTGGACAACATCGGGGAGTTCGCTGGCCGTGCAGGCATATGAGATGTGATCAAGCCGCATGTCTGCATCCTGCCTAATGAAGATTTCGCCCCCGACACGGCCCCCCGAAATGCCCGATGTGCGAGCCTTAGCCCCATGTCCACGCCAGCCCCGTCGTCGCAGCTCGACAAGAAGAAATCGCTGATCCTGGGCGCCGTTGGACTTTTCTTCATCGTGATCATCTTCTGGAAGGTGATTCCGACCATCGGCAACTACAGCGAAGCGTGGGATGCCCTCAAGTCGATGTCCCTTGCGGCACTGATAGCCGTCGGCATCAGCGTGGTCGTCTACCTGACCTGCTACGGATTCCCATTCATGGCGGCCACGCCGGGATTGCGCTTCTGGCCATCGGAGCAGATCAACCAGGCTGCCTTCGCGATCAGCAACGGCGTGCCAGGTGGCGGCGCGGTGGGCCTGGCCTTCCAGTACGGCATGCTCGCCTCGTACAAGATCACCCCTGCCGCTGCTACTTCAGCGATCACTGCGGTGAGTATCTGGAGCACCTTCGTCACCCTTGGCTTTCCGATCCTGGGCGTACTCGCCGTCACGGTGGCCGGGGACAACGGCAGTTCGTATGTGCTGGGTGGCCTGCTCGGCCTGGCATTGCTCATCGCGGTGATCCTTGGATTCACCTTGATCATGCGGTCCGAAGGGGCGGCGATCTGGATCGGCAAGCTCGGCAATCGCCTGATTGGTCCGTTGCGGGGTCGCATCAAGTCGCTCAAGGAGCTCGACCTCGTTGGGCCCCTGACCAGCTTTCGACGCAGCATGTACCAGGTGCTGAAGCGTCGCTGGGCGACGCTGACCTTGGCCCAGGTCGCCGTGTCCTTCACGCAGTTCCTGATCCTCTATGTCGCATTGCGCGGCATCGAGGGCTGGGACGAACCGGGAACTCCCGTCCTGCTGGTGTTCGCTGCGTTCGCCATCAGCCAATTGGGGCTGATGATCCCGATCACGCCAGGCGGACTTGGCACCGTCGATGCAGCGATGATCGCCCTGCTCGTCAGTTTCGGGGTTCCCGAAGGCACAGCGACCGCCGCGGACCTGGTGTGGCGAGCATGCTCGTTCGTGCCGCAGATCATCATCGGCATCCTTGCTCTGGTCTCCTGGTCCAAGAAGGCCGGACAGACATTTGCGTCAACTTCTGGCAGCGCCGCGTAAGCGGCGTGTCGGTGATTGCGGGGCGTGACTGGCCCCCTAATGTGTGCCTTGCCTGGTCGTCGCGGGAGGGGAAGCCTTCGACGACCAGGCGCTTTTTTGCCGACTGCTGGTCATGCACAGCGAGCTGCACCATGAGTCGCGTCCACAGGCGTTCAGCAGTCCTTTCATGCATGTGAATCGGCTGCAACCTTCGCGGCATGACGACTCACATCCCGGCGCCGGTCCTGCGCAGCCCCGATCATCTGCTCGCAGCAATCCCGTTCCTGCTCGGCTTCCGGCCTGCCGCCAGCGTTGTGGTGATCTGGATCCATTCTGGAGACATCACGCTGACCCAGCGCGTTGACTGGCCAGAAAAAGAAGCGGCCCTCGACCTCACGCATTGGGCACAGGCAGTGGTGAGAGCAGCGCGCCACGTCACAGCGCAGGGCGCTGTTCTGGTCGGATACCCGCCCGCACCGACTTCGGCTTTGGCTGGCGATTGCGGCGGACCCCTGGTGAGTCTTGGCGAGGGCATCGACCAGACCAAGACCGAACTGCTCGACTCGATGCTCGTGCTTGATGACGGCTGGCTGCGAGTGCTGGGCGAGCCGGGCGCCGGTGAGGGGCAGTTGCGCCCCTTCGATCTGCAGATCACGGCTGACGTGAGCGACGATTTCCTGTACTCAGGCTGGTCCTTTGCCACGAGCAGAGAGGAAGTGTGCGCGGAGTTTGCGAGTGTGGAGTCGGCGCCATCGTCAACCCATGATGAGGAACAGCTTTTGCACGAGCACTTCAATGACATTGATCCGGCGTCCATTGAAGTGTGGCGTGAGGACCTCATCCACCGCTTGCTCAACTGCCTGGAGAGCGGCACAGTCGAACCGGAGGGCAATGGCCTGTTTGTCACTGGCTTGCGGGATATCCGCGTGCGCGATTCAGTGCTCTGGCACCTTGCCCAGCAGTTGGATCCCAGTACAAGTCTCATCGCCCTGCGCACGGTTGTCCGGGCTCTGCCTACCGGACATCGTGCGCCGACGGCAACGGTGGCCGCTATCTGCGCCTGGCTGCTTGGCGACGGGGTTCGCGCCAGCGCGGCGGTGGACATCGCCTTGTCCGAGGAGCCCGACTATGGACTGGCCCAGCTCGTGAGCACGGCTCTGGTCAACGGGCTCCCACCGCGGATGTGGCGCGAGACGATGGAGCAGCTCACCTACGACGCCTGCCGCAACGGACTGAACTAGCTCTTGTCCACAGGTGTGGTGTCAGGGCTTGGTCGAGCACTTCACAGTGCTTACGTTGGCAGCATGCGTTGGTCGTTGCGGGGGTCGGCTGTTCTGGTCGTGCTGATCTGCAGCATGACTCTGTTTCCTCCCATGGCAAGCGCAGTCGATGTCGGCAGCGACGACGCCAATGATCAGTTCGTCGGCGGAGGCAATTCTGGATCCGGCTCTTCGGGATCATCGGGCAGTGGCAAGCACTCCTGCGCCAATTGCACGTGGATGGCATCGGATCCCTGCTCGTCGCAGTTCAATTCCAGCGGCTGTGGTCCGGTGGCGGAAGGCTGCCCGGATGGGCAGGAGAAGCGACGCCTGTGGTTCTCGCTCAATGACGGGCTGACGTGGCTTGATCGCGGTCTGCGGTGTGTGGACACCAGCAGCAAGGAGTCTGTGGATCCCGCTGGCCGCAATCTGCATGAGACCTTTGCCCGAGCGGTGCCGGCAGCCCGGATCAGCAGCCAACCGTCCAAGGGGCTGCTGCCGCAGGTGCCAACCTTGTTTGCCTCAGGTCAGCCGGCCGTGCTTGCTCCCTCCACCCATCGCATCGGCTCCATTGAGATCCTGCTTGCGCCGGTGGCTCGCTGGCATTGGGAGTTCGGTGATGGGGGAGTGCTCGACACGCAGACGGCCGGCAGCCGCTATCCGGATCGCACGGTGTCCCATGTCTATCGAAGCGCTGGGGTATTCGAGGTCCGACTCCAGACAATCTGGACAGCCACGTACACCGTCGATGGGCAGGGGCCCTTCACCGTGGATGGCTCCGTCACTCAGGTCGCGACCGCCCGAATTGAGGTTGGCCAAGGTCGGGCGGTCTTGACCTAGGACGTGTTGCCGCAATCGGCCCAGTTATGTGGCAGAATCATGGGACCACGGCCCGTACAAGTCTGCAAAGGCTTGACACGGGCTCTTGTCGTGGACATCGGTTGATGAAAGGCATTGAACCTGAACATGGCCACCGCTACCAAGAAGACCACAGCGAAGACCCCGGCAGCCCCCGCGAAGAAGGCTGCTGTTGAACCGTCCAAGGTAACTCCCATCAAGAAGGCCGCTGCGCCAGCGAAGCCGGTGGCCAAGAAGGCTGCGGCAAAGCCGGCCGCCGCGAAGGCCGCTGCGCCAGCGAAGCCGGTGGCCAAGAAGGCTGCGGCAAAGCCGGCCGCCGCGAAGGCAGCTGCGCCTGCCAAGCCCGCCGCGAAGAAGGCCGCTGCGCCAGCGAAGCCGGTGGCCAAGAAAGCGGCCTCGGTCAAGCCAGGCGCCAAGAAGGGCGCTGCCCTGATTGATGAAGACGATGAAGTGCTGGTCGAGGTCATTGAGACCGAAGACGGCCTGGTTGCCATTGACGTCGAAGACGTCGACCCAGCCGCGCTCGTTGTCGTTGCCGAGCTTGAGGTCGAGCTGGAAGCCGAATTGGCCGAGGATCTGGCAGAGGTCGACGGCGATGCCGAGACTGAGGCAACCCCGGCAGGAGCCGAGGAGGAGAAAGGCTTCGTCATCTCCGATGTGGATGACACCGACGAGCCCGTCCAGACCGTCACCGTGGCTGGCGCTACCGCTGACCCAGTCAAGGACTACCTGAAGCAGATCGGCAAGGTCCCGCTGCTCAACGCCGAGCAAGAGGTTGAACTGGCCAAGCGCATTGAGGCTGGGCTGTTCGCCGAGGAGAAGCTGGCCGACCCCAAGAAGCTGGAGAAGAAGTTCGAGCGCGATCTGGTCTGGATTGCCGAGGATGGCCGCCGCGCCAAGAACCACCTGCTCGAGGCAAACCTTCGTCTGGTCGTCTCCCTTGCCAAGCGCTACACCGGCCGAGGCATGCTGTTCCTGGATCTGATCCAGGAAGGCAACCTGGGTCTGATTCGTGCAGTCGAGAAGTTCGACTACACCAAGGGCTACAAGTTCTCCACCTATGCCACGTGGTGGATTCGCCAGGC
>DNXA01000205.1 GCA_003506065.1 Actinomycetota bacterium | reverse complement strand
AACGATGTTGCGGGCGCTGGCGAGCAGCAGCGCCACGGCGAGCTCTGCTGCACTGACGATGTTCGAAGTGGGGGCATTGACCACCATCACACCCGCCTGCGTGGCTGCCTTGACGTCGACGTTGTCCAGACCGACTCCCGCGCGCGCTACGACCTTGAGCTTCTTGGCCACGCCCAGTGCTTCAGCATCGATCATGGTGGCCGAGCGAACGAGAATCGCATCGACGTCGACAATCGCGGCCAGCAGCGCCACTCGGTCGGCACCATCGCATTCCACGATCTCAAAATCGGGGCCAAGGGCCTCAACGGTGGCGGGGGAAAGTTCTTCAGCGATGAGTACGCGTGGCTTAGTCACCGGAGGAGTCTAGCGAGGTGCGCTTTGGCCACTTTCCTGCCCTCAAGTGCCCAATCTGGCGCATTTCATGATCCAGGGCAGCCCTCAGCCAAGCAGCAACCCAGAGCCAAGGCCCAGCAACATGAAGGGTCCAAATGCAATCGAGGACCTCATGCCCACGCGCCGAGTGGCCAGCATCAGCAGAGCCCAGACACCCCCGAGCAGCCAGCAGACCATCAGACCCAGGACGGCGGCATCCCAGGTGATCCAACCCAGAGTGGCGCCGAGCAGGGGGGCCAATTTGACATCGCCGAAGCCCATTGCCCGACCAGAGGACACCAGCCATACGGCTCCAATGACCGTCAGCCACAGCAAAGCTCCAGCCAGAGATGACACGGCGGGCCAATGGCCGCTGAGCAGCCCGGCAAGACACAGTCCCAGCAGCACAATCGGGTACATCGGAAACACGATGCGATTCGGAAGTCGATGCTCGCGGATGTCGATGGTGATCAGCAAAGATCCGACAACTGCCCAGACCAGCGCAAGGGCTAGCAGACCGGTCTCCGCGACTGTCACATCACGAGTATCAGGTGGCAGCTCGTCCTTGTCATTGCGCTGTCCACAGGTGCGTGGATCGATGCCGGGACCTTTGGCACTGGCGTCACGCGGTTGACGGGAGTTGACTGGTATTGCAGGTGATCGACAGCAGCAAAGTCGGCCCTAGCTAGGTGGGAGGAGGAATCATGACCACCTTCACGCGAATGGAATCCTTCACACATGGGCGCGCCCCTGGTGCTCACGGTTATGACAAGGGCAGGGCGGTTTATGCCCGCAAGCAGATTCGTCGTCCAGGCCGCTGGGCACCTGCGCGAGCAGCACCGCGATATATGCACGGGCATGACAAATAGGCCGAGTTGAATGCGAGAAGGCCGGACCCATTAAGGTCCGGCCTTCTGGCTCGTTCAGGTGTCGCTCAGCGAGCAGCGGTACCTTCGACGTAGTCATCACCGCGGGTGTCCACCCAGCTCATCAGTCCGCGAAGTTCGCGACCAACAGCTTCGATCGGGTGTGCCTCGCCCTTGGCGCGCAGCTCCTTGAACTCAGGACCGCCAGCGAGCTGGTCAGCCATGAAGCGATTGGCGAAGTTGCCATTCTGGATGTCAGCGAGCACTGCCTTCATGTTCTCTTTCACATGCGGGTCAATGACGCGAGGACCGGAGACATAGTCGCCGTATTCCGCAGTGTCAGAGACGCTCCATCGCTGCTTGGCAATGCCGCCTTCATACATCAGGTCCACNNGTTCATGCAGGCACTCGAAGTAGGCAACCTCGGGCTGGTAGCCGGCTTCGGTGAGCACCTCGAATCCGTACATCACCAGTTGCGAAGCACCGCCGCACAGGACTGACTGCTCACCGAAGAGGTCCGTCTCCGTCTCTTCAGTGAAAGTCGTCTTGATGCCGCCTGCGCGCAAGGAGCCGATGGCCTTTGCGTAGCTCAATGCCAGCGCCCAGGCATTGCCGGTTGCATCCTGCTCGACGGCAACGATGGCAGGAACGCCACGACCGGCAACATATTCGCGACGCACAAGGTGTCCTGGGCCCTTGGGGGCGACCATTGCCACGTCGACGCTCGACGGAGGTGTGATGAAGCCGTAGCGGATGTTAAAGCCATGAGCGAAGAACAGCGCATCGCCTGGCTGAAGATTCGGCTCGATTGCTGTGGCGTAGAGCGCAGACTGCACAGGGTCGGGCACCAGCACCATGATCAAGTCAGCCTCAGCGCAGGCGGTTGCAGGATCAACAACGCGCAGCCCGGCTTCCTCGGCCTTGGCACGGCTCTTGGAGCCTTCGGCCAGACCAACACGGACGTCAACGCCTGAGTCGCGAAGGGACATTGCGTGGGCGTGGCCCTGGCTGCCGAAGCCAAGGACTGCGACTACGCGATTCTGGATGATCGACAGATCGGCGTCGTCGTCATAAAACAGTTCAGCTGCCACCGGAGGTTCTCCTTATTGAATGGGGATTGCGATGTTGCGCCCGACAGATTACGCCGTGCGTTCGCCTGCCTTGTCCGCAGGCCGAGTGGATCGATCAGAGATGGAGCGGGAGCCACGGCCAACTGCGACCATGCCCGACTTCACCAATTCCTTGATGCCGAATGGCTCCATGACCTTGAGGAAGTCAGCGAGTTTCTCGGGGTTGCCGGTGATCTCGATCGTCAAGGCCTCGGGAGCCACGTCGACCACCTTCGCCTTGAACAGCTGGACCACTTCAATGACCTTGCTGCGCGAGTCGATGTCGGCGCGCACCTTTACGAGCATGATCTCCCTCGCCACGGCAGCGCCTTGGTCGAGTTCAACGATCTTGAGCACATTGATCAACTTGTTGAGCTGCTTGGTCACCTGCTCCAAGGGCAGGCTCTCAACATTGACGACGATGGTCATGCGTGAGACATCTGCAACCTCGGTCGGACCGACGGCAAGGGACTCAATGTTGAAACCGCGCCTGGAGAACAGGCTCGAAACTCGAGCGAGAACACCGGGCTTGTTCTCAACCAGCACTGAGAGTGTGTGTCGAGTCATCAGTCGTCAGACCCCCATTCTGGAGCCATGGATCGCGCGACCATGATCTCGTCATTGCTCATTCCAGCGGCCACCATCGGCCACACCATTGCGTCCTTGTGCACGACGAAGTCAATCACCACAGGTGCATCGTTCAAGCTCATCGCCTTCTCGATCGTGGCATCAACTTCATCTGGCGTCTCACAGCGCAGGCCATGGCAGCCATAGGCATCGGCAAGCTTGACGAAGTCAGGAAGACGATGCGAATGCAGATCCGTGTTGGAGTAGCGCTCGTTGTAGAACAGGGTCTGCCACTGACGAACCATGCCCAGGCTGCTGTTGTTGATCAATGCGACCTTGATCGGAATCTCATTGATCGTGCACGTGACCAGTTCCTGATTCGTCATCTGGAAGCAGCCGTCGCCGTCAACGGCCCACACGGTCTTGTCGGGCATGGCGACCTTCGCCCCCATGGCCGCAGGCACAGCGAAGCCCATCGTTCCGAGCCCGCCTGAGTTTATCCAGGTCCGCGGCTGGTTGTACTTGATGAACTGCGCAGCCCACATCTGGTGCTGGCCAACGCCAGCTGTGTAGATCGAATTCTCGCCCGAGATGACTCCGAGTCTCTCGATGACGTACTGCGGCGAGAGCCCTTCCTCAGAGAGGTCGTATCCCAATGGATAGGTCTCGCGCATGTGGCTGAGCTGGCTCCACCAGCCCTCATAGTCACCCTGGCGACCAGCAGCGTGCTCGGCCTGGATCGCAGCGATGAGTTCAGGGATGATCTCGTTGAGATCGCCGACGATCGGCACTTCGGCGAAACGATTCTTGCCGATCTCCGCAGGATCAATGTCAGCATGAATGACCGTGGCATTGGGAGCGAAGCTGGACAGCTTGCCGGTGACGCGATCATCGAATCGGGCGCCAAGAGTCACCAGGAGATCGGCCTTCTGCAATGCCCCAACCGCAGCCACCGTGCCATGCATGCCAGGCATCCCCAGCTGCAATGCGTGAGTGTCCGGGAAGGCACCGCGTGCCATCAAGGTGGTGACGACCGGGATGCCTGTGAGTTCAGCCAAGCGCAACAGCGCTGCTGAGGCATTCGCGCGGATCACTCCGCCGCCCACATAGAGCACTGGCTGGCGCGCCTCAACCATCAAGCGAGCGGCCTCGCGCACCTGCTTTGCATGGGGCCGAGTGACCGGGTGGTAGCCGGGAAGGTTGATCGTCGGAGGCCAGTCGAAGGAGGTCATCGCCTGCAAGGCGTCCTTGGACACGTCGACCAGCACCGGGCCGGGGCGACCCGTGGAGGCCAGATGGAAGGCCTCAGCAATCGCCTGCGGAATGTCATCAGGGTTGGTTACCAGAAAGTTGTGCTTGGTGATCGGCATCGTGATGCCGCGAATATCGGCCTCTTGGAAGGCATCAGTGCCAATTGAGGCGCTGGCGACCTGCCCGGTGACCGCAACCATTGGCACCGAATCCATGTGGGCATCGGCAATCGGGGTGACCAGATTGGTCGCTCCCGGGCCACTAGTGGCCATGCAGACCCCAACCCGACCCGAAGCAGCCGCGTAGCCCTCGGCGGCATGGCCTGCGCCCTGCTCGTGGCGGACGAGGATGTGCCGGATCTGCCGGGAATCCATGAGTGGGTCGTACAGGGGAAGAATTGCCCCACCTGGAATCCCGAAAACGTCGGTGACTCCGGCCGCCTCCAGGGACAGCACGAGGCTCTGCGCTCCCGTGACCTGCTCGCTCATTACTGCCTTCTTCTCTCGGATCGTGCCTGTCTGGCCACACTGCCCACTCAATAAGAAACCCTCCGACCCTTTCGGGAAGCGGAGGGAGCGCGCCGACTGAAATTCAGCCTGCGCGCCTGATAACTACGAGAGCAGTTGACACAAGTTGGGACTTTACTCCTCCGACACCCCATATGTCACCCCATTTCTGGAGTGATCAGCGCCACGCCAGCCAAACGTGACCACCGCTCGCTCACAGGCAAGGACATCTCTGCATCAGCGGCAGTCAGCGGCGACGCCCCAGGATCCAGTTGAACGACTGCACGGCACCACTTGGCGTCACATGCTGCTCATGCTCGGTGCGAAGAACATCGAAGTCGGCTGCCATAGCTGCCGCCAGCTCATAGAAGTCATAGCGGTGCACCGGCAAGCCAGAGCACATCGTTGGTCCATCCTGTGCGAACACGCCCACGATGACATGGCCGCCCTTCACGATGCTGGCGCTCGCCGTGGACCAGTAGTGCGCCTGGTCGGCAGCCTCGGTCAGGAAGTGCAAGGCGGCACGGTCGTGCCAGAGCGCAAATTGCCGGGTGGGCTGCCAATGGCGAATGTCTGCCACGACCCATTCGACCTTGGGATCGTCCACTCGAGCACGCGACTCGTGGAGCGCCTGGGCGCTGAGATCTACGACCGTGACATCATTGAAACCCGAGTCGCAAAGTCGGTCCACGAGCAACGATGCTCCCCCGCCGACATCAACAATCGGGTCGGCTTTGGCCAAGGGCAGCGAGTCAATGAGCCGAAGCGACACCTGGGGATCGGCCTGAAACCACGAGACCTCCTCCGAACTGACGCTCGCATATCGCTCGTCCCAATGCTTGGTCAGGCTCGGATCGCTGGCCATTGCGCCATTCTCCCACCAGTACGTCTCAGGCCGGTTGCGTTCATCGTCTACTGCATTTCGACCTGATCACGGCTTT
>DNXA01000071.1 GCA_003506065.1 Actinomycetota bacterium | reverse complement strand
CAGCGCCGAGCGACTGTGGAGCCTGGTCGGAGCCGTGCGCTACGTCACCGATGCCGGCCTTGCCGGTGATTTCGTGGAATGCGGGGTCTGGCGCGGTGGAAGCGTGATGGCCATGGCAAAGGAGCTGACCAGCCTGGGTATCACCGACCGGCGCATCTGGCTCTACGACACCTTCGCGGGCATGACTGAGCCCACCGAGTTCGACATCGAGGCCGGAACCGGCGTTGCCGCAACCGACATGCTTGCGTCAACCGATGTCGGCGATGGAAACAATGTGTGGTGCGTCGCCGGCAGAGCCGATGTCGAGGCCAATGTGCGCAGCACCGGATACCCCTTCGAACAGTTCACCTTCGTCGAAGGCGATGTCGCTCAGACTCTGCAGACCAGCGCTCCTGCATCCATCGCGCTGCTGCGTCTGGACACTGACTGGTATGAGTCCACCCGCGTCGGGCTCGAAGTCCTGTATCCACGGCTCGTGCCCGGCGGTGTGTGCATCCTTGATGACTATGGACACTGGCAGGGTGCGCGCACCGCAGTCGATGACTACTTCGCGGCTCTGGGCCACCGCCCCTACATGCATCCGATCGACTACTCAGGTCGCGTATTCATCAAGAGTGGATGAACGGGTGAGTGATCAGTCCTGGCTCAGCGTCATCACCGTCGTCAAGGATGCCGTCTCCGACCTGGAGCGCACACTGGCATCGCTGCAGGATCAGCTGCTCGACGGAGTCGAGTACCTCGTAATCGACAGCTCCAGCGAACAGGCGGAAATCCCCGTAGCCCTGGCCGCACGGCAGATCCCGCACCGCTACGTCTGGCAGCCGGCTGCGGGCATCTACGCCGCGATGAACGAGGGCCTGAAGCAGGCGCGCGGCACGTACGTCTACTTCCTGAACGCCGGCGACGAGCTGCTGCCCGGCGCACTCGCCCAGGTTGCAGCGATCAGCGATCATGGCAAGGCGAGCTGGGTCATCGGTCGTGTCGATGTCGTGTCCGTCAGCGGAGCGGTCGTGACGACTCCTGCTTGGAACTACGCAGATGAGCAGCGGGCCTGCTTTGCCCGCGGGCTCTTCGCCCCCCATCAGGGGACCTTTGCTCGTGCTGACGACCTGCGCGCCGTCGGCGGCTTCGACAGCGACTATCGCATCGCTGCGGACTATGCGGCGTTCCTCGCACTGACCAGGCTGAGCTCGCCCGTCATGCTGAATAGCGCTGTTGCCCGATTCCATGAAGGCGGACTCTCAACCCAGCGATGGCAGGACTCCTTCCGCGAATTCCACCGCGCTCGCAAGCAACTGCTCAAGCCGACGGGGAAGACCGCCGTGCTCGAGCGACTCCACACAGCGCGGCAGTTCCTTGCCGTCGGCGTCTACCGCGGCATCTGGTCGAAGATCGTCAAGCCGTGATCGGCCAGCTCGCACTCGCGCTCGCCCTGGTGCTCATGCAGTGCATCGCCGGCGGCTATCTGTGGCAGGTGGCGCGGCGCGGTCAAGCGCCCCTGCTGGAGAGCCTTGGCGTCGGGCTTGCAATGGGCACCGCACTCGCCGCCCTCAGCGGAGTCCTGCTGTGGAACTGGCTTCCTGTGTGGGGATGGACAGTCCCCATTGCCCTGGCGATCGCTCTTGCAATTGCGCTGAAGGCCGTGCGCGGCAATGTCTACGGCAACCACACGAATCAGCTTGCCGCTGACCCGGAGGCGCACGCGGCACGCAGCCGCCGTGTCGATCGGCAGAGTGCGATAGCGCTTGTCATCGCACTGGCTCTGGGCGGCTTCGCACTGCTGGCGAATCTGCGCTCCTACCCGCTGTCCTGGACTGGCATGCAGAGCAACTATCACCCGGACATGCTCTTCTTCGAGGGACTGTCGACCTCGCTCGCGCACTTTGGTCCTTTCGACAGCATCTTCATGGTCGGCTCGGAGATGCGCTACCACTGGCTGACCTACGCCTGGTCTGGCCAGCTCTCCCAGTCCATCGATGCGCAATCCTTCCTGGTGCTCACGCGCGTACTGCCGCTGACCTCACTCGTGGGTGCAGTGGTGCTCAGCATCGCCTGGACTCGTCGCATCACCGCCTATCGATGGGCACCGACGATCGCAGCAGTCCTGATCGTCAGCGGCGGCTACGTCGGCGCCACCTACGGCACCATCCTGAACTTCGACTCGCCCTCGCAGCAGTTGGCCACGGTCTGGCTGCTCGGACTCAGCCTCGCGCTCTGGCAACTGGTCCGGGGCAGCCAGGAGTCCCGATTGGCGTTGATGGCACCGATCATCGTGCTCCTCGGCGCAGCAGCGACCCTGGGCAAGGTCAGCACCGGCATTGCCGCGCTTGGCGCATGGGGCTTTGTGGCTGTCATTGCCAGCATCCGGCGCGAGCGGTGGGCGGTGCGCGCCTGGATCGGCCTGCTCAGCGCAGCTGTGGGGTGCGGTGTCGTCTATCTCGCGTTCATCGCCGGTCCTGCAGAGGGCGGCGGGCTCGGACTTGGCAGCCTGCTGAACAAGGCGTCATCAGTGCAAGGGCTCAATCCCACGGACGCCAGCTGGGGCATCATGCTGGGCACCGGCTTCCTGCTGCTGGCCATGGCCGCCCGCTGGCTGGGACTGAGCTGGCTGATCGCCTCACCAATCACCCGCTGGCAGCCGCTGACGACCTATGGCGTGGGGCTGGTGCTCGTCAGCGTTGCCACCGTCCTGCTGGTCAGCGGCGGCCTCAATGACACCTGGTTCGCGCTGGCCGCCTCGGCTCCGCTGTCGGTGATCTCCTCTGTCGGGATCGCCCATGCACTTGAGCGCACCGTCCCGCAGATGCGCTGGCTGCCTCCATGGCCTGTCGCGGCAGCAGTGCTCGCCGGAATGCTGGTCTCCGCCGTGGTGTCCTGGATCTGGACTCTGGCTCCAGGGCATGACCCCTTCCTGCGCTGGGCAGGTCCGCTGACGGGCTTCATCGGTGCGGCGGCGATCGCGTACCTGATCGCCTCGATCTGGCGCGCCCAGGCCGACGGGCACTTCTGGCGCTTCACTGTGGTGCTGGCCCTGGTGACGATGACAGTGATGGCCGGTGGAGCCCGGTTGCTGGGGGTGGCCTCCTCCTCATTCGGCGTGCAGGCCGAGGGAGGACTCAATGCCTCGGAGTTCGTCCCGATCCTGCCCTTCCTGCAGGCACGTGACCTGACTGTGGTGACTCAGTGGAGCCAGGCTCAGCGCGAGGCAGGGCAGTGGCTTGGTGACCACTCCGATGCCCACGCCCTGGTGGTCACCAACGTCAACTACAGCCCGCTGGTGCCAGCCCTGTCCGGCCGCCAGACCCTGATCTCGGGGATCCAATACCAGGCCCCCTATGGGCGGGCAGCGATGCTCCCCGAAGTGCTTGCGCGCGAGGGCTATTCAGTCGACTTCATCAACAGCCCGGTCGCCCCGACCTTCGCACGAATGTGCCAGTTCGGCGTCACCTGGGCCTGGCTGGATCCGCGCCGCACCCCGACTCGCGACTGGGAGCCCTTTGCTTCTGTGACCTACTCCGCGCCGGATGTGATCCTGCTGAAACTGGATCCGTCAGCCTGTTGAAAGCCGCTGAGCTCGCCGCTGTACCTCGTTGGCAGCTATGCGCGTGGCCACGCGCACGGGCGGCTCCCAGATCCAGGTGAGGCGACGGATGGCAGGCGACAGGGAGGCGCGCTTGGCGCGCTCAGACTCCTTTATGTTGGTCGTCCGATCATCGACGGTGAGCGAATCCGGGTGCCACCGGAAGGCCGACACGACGGATGGAACCTGGCTGAAGGGACCGAGCTTCTTCAGTTTCAGCAGCAGATCCAGGTCGAAGGCCAGGCGATAGCTCTCGTCCAGGCCCCGCACAGCACGCCAGGCAGAGCTGCGCACGAGCATGCCCGGCTGGGGAATGAGATCCGGGCCCCATGACAGCACGCGCGGTGCCCATTTCCCCGCCTTGCTGATCCACAGTTGGCGACCCTGCGGGTCGATGTAGCGGCAGGAGCCGAAGGCCAGCACCGAGCTGGCATCGCGATCAAGTGCGCTGACCGTCGCCTTGAGTGAACCCGGCTCAAGCAGATCATCGTCATTGAGCCAGTTGAAGTACTCATGATGAGGCTGCATCTCGCGTGCTCCCAGATTGATGGCGCCGGGCAGGGAACCGGGGTCGGCCAGCACGGGGATGCCGTACTCCCCAGAGGCCTCCTGCACCGTTGCGGAGTCCAGGGGAGCGACCATCACCACGTCGGAGGCGACTTCCTGAGAACGGATGGAGTCCAGGGTCTGCCGCAGGTACTCTGGTCGTCGACCCAGCGTGGCCACCACTATCAGCACGCGAGGCTCACTCATGATCCCGATAGTCTAGGGAGCCTCATCTTGTGGCTTGGGAGCAATGTGTGCAGCCGGAATCGAATCTCGCCGAAGGTCTGTTCATGCACGCCCTCGCCGAGCGCCTTTGGGACTTCCCGCGCAGCCTGACCGGGGACGGAGTCCGGGCAACCTTCGAGGTCCTGGGCTCGCATCTGGCAGATCTCAAGGTGCACGAGGTGCCCAGCGGCACCCAGGTTTTCGACTGGACTGTGCCGGATGAATGGAACATCCGCGAGGCCTACCTGATCGGTCCGGACGGTCAGCGCCTCATCGACTTCGCGTTCAGCAATCTGCATGTCGTCGGGTACTCCGATGCCGTGGACGCGGTGCTGACCCTGGAGGAACTCCAGCCGCACCTGCATTCGGACCCCGAGCATCCCGATGTGATCCCCTATGTCACGAACTACTACACGAGCGGCTGGGGACTTTGCCTACCGCAAACGCTTCGAGCGACTCTGAAGCCTGGTGACTACCGCGTCGTCATCGACAGCACCCTGGAGCCAGGTTCGCTGACCTATGGCGAGCTCGTCATTGCGGGCGACACCCGTGATGAGGTGTTCATCTCGACGTACATCTGCCATCCCTCACTGGCCAACAATGAACTCTCAGGGCCGGTGGTCTCACTCGCCATTGCCCAGTGGCTGATGGGACTGCCACGTCGCCGGTACACCTATCGCTTCGCATTCGTCCCGGAGACCATCGGCGCCATCACCTATCTTTCGCGCAATCTGGAGCAGCTGCAGTCATCTGTCGTGGCGGGCTACAACCTCACCTGCATCGGCGACGAGGGCGACTACTCCTACCTTGAGTCACGCCTCGGTGGCCTTCCCATCGACCGCATCGCTCGACGCGCGGTCCTTGCAACGTCACAGCCGAAGCTGTACTCCTTTCTCGATCGCGGCAGCGATGAGCGCCAGTACGGGGCCCCAGGTGTTGACCTGCCGTTGATCTCGCTCATGCGCACCAAGTACGGCTCCTACCCGCAGTACCACTCCTCTGCTGACGACCTCAGCTTTGTGACGCCCGCTGGTCTGCAGGGCGGCTTCGATCTGGTGCGCGCTTGCATCACCGAGTTCGAGGAGTCCACGTACTACCGCGCCACCGTTCTTGGCGAGCCTCAACTCGGCAAGCGCGGCCTCTATCACGCCATGCACGGCCGGACAGTCGAAGACGTCGTCCTGCTGCGCACGCACGTGCTGGCCTACGCCGATGGCCAGCACTCCGTTCGCGACATGGCCGAGCTGTTTGAGCGCCCGCTCGCAGATGTGGAAGCCGTTGTCGCAGAATTGCTCACACATGGTCTGCTAGAGGAAGTCTCGCCAATGAAGGGGTACTGATGTCAGTCGCATCGCACTACGACGGCAGCGCCTCCTCCTATGGGGAGCAGTACGACGAGTCCAAGATCTGGACCAATGAGGAATACCCCGCGAACTACTTCCGCCTGCAGCTGGTGCGCGAACTGCTGAGGAACTCCGGGGCTAGCTCGCTGTATGAGCTCGGCGTCGGCGACGCCACGCCCCTGGTCACGATTGCCGGCGACGGCATCAGGGTTGCGGGCAACGACATCTCACCTGAGATGGTCAAGCACGCGCGCGAGAACATGAGTGCGCACGGACTGGATCCGTTTGCCATTGACCTGCTTGATGTCCAGGATGCCGGGTCACTCGCCCAGACACAGGCTCGCGTCGGCCACTTCGATGCCGTCATGGCCCTGGGTGTTATCCCGCACGTGAGCGATGATGCGCAGTTCATCTCGTCGATGGACTCCTTCCTGCGACCGGGCGGTCAGTTCATCCTCCAGTTCCGCAACTCGATGTTCTCGATGTTCACCTTCAATCGGCTGTCAAAGGAGTTCATTCTCGACGAGCTCCTTGCATCAGTATCGCCCGACATCAAGCGAGTCGTGGCAGATGACCTTGACCAGCGGCTCGCCGTGGACAAGCCACCGGTGCGCACTCGTCCCACAGGTGATGGCTACGACGAGATCCTTGCTCGCTTTCACAATCCCTTCGAGCTCGCCGAGCTGGTACGCGCCCATGGCTACGAGGACATCCGATTCCATTGGTACAACTACCACCCGGCATATCCAATGCTCGCCGATCAGATCGATCCGCGCACCTATCGCGAGGCTCAGATCGCCTTGGAGCATGAGGGCACCTGGCGTGGCATGTTCCTGTGCTCAGCCGGCGTCATAGAAGCTGTGAAGCACGAATCCCTATGAGTGCATC
>DNXA01000020.1 GCA_003506065.1 Actinomycetota bacterium | reverse complement strand
TTCGAAGGAACAAGACCAAAGCCCTTGGAATCGTGACCCTCGCCACGGGTGCGCGCGGCAGATGCCAGACTGAGGGCATGGCCGAGGATCAGGTAGACGAGCAGCGCGAGAAATTTCGCCAAGCGCTCGAAGCAAAGAAGAACAAGGGCCAGCGCAGTGGCCAGGGACCATCAAGTGCAACTGGCGCTGTGAAGGATTCCTCAAATCGTGCAGGAGCCAAGCGGGAGCATCGACGCAAGAGCGGTTGATTTATCGCTTCTGGGCCGGCCAAAGGTAGATTTGGCGACTATGCAGACGGCCCGACCACGCATCGAGTGGATGGATCTGGTCAAGGGCTCAACCGTCTTGATTGTCGTGCTCTTCCATTCTGTCAACCAGATGGAATCGATCACGAAGGACGACAGCGTCTCGGCTGTCTGGTTCACGTCGATGAACGTGCTCGAGCCAATGCGGATGCCGCTGTTCTTCATGGTCTCCGGAATGCTCGCCGCTGGGGCAATCGCCCGGCCGTGGCGGATGTCACGCAGGCGCACCTACGGCATGACCTATCTCTACCTCCTGTGGAGCGCGATCTTCTTCACTGTCGTGGCCTTCTACGTGAATACCGGCTGGGTCGCGGCGATCACCCAGTTCCCAGGACGCCTGCTTGTCGGCAGCAGCGGATATTGGTATCTCTACGCACTCCTGCTGTACTTCATCGTCGCCAAGCTGCTGCGCCGTTATCCGGCATGGATCATCGTTGCCATTGCGGTCGGTCTCAATCTGCTGCGCCCATCAGTGGCGCAGTGGAATCGCGATTTCATGATCGACATCGATGGTGGATCGATGATGACATCGATCGTGACAAACCTCGTGTTCTTCTTGATCGGCGCGTACTACAAGGAGTTGCTGACGCAGATCACGCGCTGGGCATCATGGCTGTGGGTGGCGGCTCTGCTCGTGCCCGTGGTTGCCTACGGAATTTGGCGAAGTGCAAACCCATCAACGTGGGAGCAGACGTACTTTCCCATCTCGCTCATCTGGATCGTGGCCGGAGTCATGGCGGCGTACCTGCTTGTGCAATGGGAGGCCCCACGCAGGTTCGGCGTCTTCTTCGGTGCTCGCACTCTGCCGATCTTTGTCGTTCAGTTCCCGCTGCTGATGTGTCTGTCCTCCTACCTGCACAACAACGATCCAGAGTTCATGCACAATCCGATCGTCCAGTTGCTCTTCCCGATCGTGATGACCTCATTGCTTGTTGCTGCAGCTCTGCTGCTCTATTGGGTGACGCGCAACAACGTCGGCAGGTACCTGTTCGAAGCACCTGCGTGGGCCGTCAGAGAGCAGAGTGCGCGGAAGCGAATGGCGCTGGAACAGGGGTCTTCGAACCCGCTTGATCTATCGCAGTCTTCTCGCTGACTGTTTCGGCTCCCCGCTCTACCCGCTTGTGCCAGTCTTGATTCCCACCTGAATGAGGGAAGGCTGCGAATGCGAGTTGTCGGCGTTGATGAGTTTGGTGGCCCTGAAGCACTGAAGGTCTTTGAAGTTCCGTCACCTGAGCCAGGCCCGGGGCAGGTGCGCATCCGCGTGCACGCTGCGACGGTCAACCCCACTGACACCCTCTTTCGGGCCGGTGCTCAGGCTGGAAACCTGCGCAAGGCCGAGCCGCCGTTCATTCCCGGGATGGATGCTGCTGGCGTCATCGACGCAATCGGCCCGCAGAATGACGGTCGGCTGTCCGTAGGCGAGCGCGTTGTGGCACTCGTGCTGCCGGGAGGATCGCGTGGCGGCGCCTATGCGGAGCAGATCGTGGTGCCAGCCGTCTCAGTCGTGCGAGCTCCCAAGGATGTGGACTTTCCGGCGGCTTCCACCTTGCTGATGAACGGCCTCACTGCTCGACTCACCCTGGATGCCCTCGGATTGCACGAGGGCCAGAGCTTGGCTGTCACTGGTGCGGCAGGTGCCTATGGCGCTTATGTGGTTGAGCTGGCGCTGGCGGAAGGCCTGCGAGTGATCGCAGATGCCTCGCCAAAGGACGAGGAGCTCGTTCGCAGTCTGGGCGTGTACGAAATCGTGCCCCGAGGTGATTCGGTGGCAGTGGCGATTCGCGAACTGGTGCCCGAAGGGGTGGATGCCCTGGCTGACGGATCCTTGCAGGGCGCCTCGGTCATTCCCGCAATCGCCGACGGTGGCGGCTACGCCGTTGTGCGCGGGTGGGACGGCGAATTGGATCGCGGGATCACCGTGCACCGAATTCTCGTCAGTACCGCGGCCAAGGAGACGGCCGCTCTGGAGCGGCTTGTGCAGCAGGCAGAGGCCGGGCAGCTGAGCCTGCGAGTTGCTGATGTCATCCCGGCGGCACAGGCATCCGGCGCGCATCGCCGGCTCGAGGCTGGCGGGGTGCGTGGTCGACTCGTGCTCGATTTCTCGTAGCAGCCCCCCCGTTCCCTTGCTGAAGTGATCGTCTCGAACCGTGCAGTGACAGGCACGGACAGAAATGGTCGGGGAAGTGGAGTGTCGTAACCGTCCGATTCGGGTGGCCATTCGTACCGTGAAGTTATGGCTATTCGCACCCTTGCTCGCCCATTCGTCCTTTTGACGGTCTCCGCCGTCGCGCTCGTCGGCATCGCCGCACCCAGCCCGGCTGCGGTGGGTGATGACACCTCATTCGCGCTTGTAGCGGGGGCGACCCCCTACGGCACAGTGCTCGGTCCAGATGGAGCGATCTGGGTCGCGACAGGTGCCGCAAACTCAATTGCGCGGATTGATGCCAAGGGGACAGTGACCAACTACCCGGTGCCCACTGCAGCGGCTACCCCTCGGTTCATCACGGTGGGATCTGACAAGAACCTCTGGTTCACCGAGCAGACCGGCAACAAGATCGGCCGCATCACAACGGCCGGAGTCATCACTGAATTTCCCGTGACCACCGCAGGCGCTGAGCCGTTTGCTATTGCCCCTGGCCCCGATGGAAATCTGTGGTTCACCGAGCAGGCGGCAAACAAGATCGGACGCATCACCACTTCCGGCTCGGTTACCGAGTTCCCCATTCCAACTGCGGCTTCGATGCCGTACGGAATCGTCGCGGGTCCTTCGGGCAGCAATGACATGTACTTCACCGAATCTGCTGGAGACAAGATCGGCAAGATCACATCCTCAGGTGCGATCACGGAGTTCCCACTGACCAACGGGGCACGACCATTCGGCATCTCCACCATTGGTTCCGCGCTCTGGGTTGCTGAGCACGGGATAAACAAACTCGCACAGCTGCAAGGAACAACGGTGCTGGAAATCAGCTTGCCTGCCGGCACCCAGCCGCTCTGGCTGGCTCAGGGTCCAGGGCCCACCATGTGGGTCTCCTTCTTCGGCACCTCGGCCGTTGCGCAGTTCACGGCCGCGGGTTCGCTGCAGGCCACCTATCCGCTTGAGGCTGGAGCCAAGCCCACAGGCCTCACCCAGGGCTCGGATGGCAACATCTGGGTGTCCCAAAGCGGCAATGCCAAGGTCGCGCGAGTGCTGTCCGGCCAGTTCCCAACATCCGTCGCTGCGCCCGTTGTGACTCCGGCCGGCGTTGCTGTGGGTGCAACGGCAACCACAACCCCGGGCACTTGGGCCTATGAGCCCACGAGCTTCACGTACCAATGGCAGCGGTGCACGGCGAACTCAACCACGAGCTGTACCGCCATCGCGGGGGCAAGCGCTTCTACGTATGTCGTGACGGCTGCCGATTCGGGCAAGTACCTCGCAACCAGCGTCGCGGCAACGAACCTCAATGGTTCAGCCAGCGCAGTCAGCAGTGCCCCGGTTCAGGTGGGTGGCACCGCAACGCCCACGCCGACCTCTTCGGCAACTCCGACGCCCACCGCAACAGCCAAGCCGGCCACGACTTTCCTGACCATTGCCGGACCGGCAGTCATCCGTCGCGGCAGCTCGGCAACCTTTGTCGTGACGGTGAGCCCGACGACTGCTGCGGGTGTTATCAACCTGACGTACCGCCAGGGTGCCAAGCGCATCCTCGTGCCGAACCTGAAGCCCGTCAACGGTGTGGTGTCGTCTTCGTTCGCCGCACCGACGACTTGGAAGAAGGGCAAGGGACGGGTGATCGCTCGCTTCGTGCCGACCTCATCCAAGGTGAATGGCTTCGCGAAGTCGATCCATCTGGTGAAAGTCCGCTAGTAGGCATTGGGTTGCNNGGCAATGTGCTGAACGGTGTTGACCGCCCCTGAGCCGGGGTCTAGCGTCGGGCGGGCCCCGCTGCAGCCCGTGCACGGGAATTGTCCAATTGCTGAGGAGTGCACACCTTGACCGTGCGTGACGGAGTTTTCATTGCTGGGACCTGGAGTCAGGGTGCTGGAGCCGATGCGATTGTCGAACGATCCTCGATTGATGATCAACCGATCGGTCAGGTGCAATCGGCTTCCGAGGCCCAGGTGGATCAGGCAGTGGCAGCTGCGGCCGCGGCATTTCCCATCTGGAGTGCTACGTCTCGTGCTGAGCGCACAGCCAAACTCCATGAAATAGCAGAGGCACTTGAGGCACGCACGGATGAGTTTGCGGAACTGATCACTCGCGAGGTCGGCACGACCTTGTCAATCTCCAAAGCGGTGCAGGTCGGACTGGCCGTGCGTGTGCTGCGATCAACGGCCGATGCGATGGACGAGTTCTCGCTTTCAGAGGAGGACGAGAACTTCGTTGTGGAGCGCGAGCCAATCGGAGTGGTTGTTGCGATCACGCCTTGGAACTTCCCCCTGCATCAGATTGTCGCGAAATTGGCGCCGGCGCTGGCGGCGGGCTGCACCATTGTCGTGAAGCCCGCCGAGCTGACATCGCTGTCCGCCGTTGCGCTGTTCGAGCTTATTGAGGCTGTTGGCCTCCCAGCGGGAACAGCAAATCTGGTCTGTGGCACTGGGCCAGTCGTCGGTGAGGCACTCGTGCGCCACCCGATGGTCGACATGGTCAGTTTCACTGGTTCCACTGGCGCTGGGAAGCGCATTGGTGAGTTGGCAGTCAATGACGTCAAGAAGGTCTCACTTGAGCTCGGTGGGAAATCGGCAACTGTGCTGCTCGACGATGCCGACCTTGATCGAGCCGTGCCCTCTTCCCTGAGCAACTGCTATCTCAACAGTGGTCAGGTGTGTTCTGCACTCACGCGTTTGATTGTCATGCGTTCGCAATTGCCGCGAGTTGAAGAACTCCTGTTGAAGGCCGCAGAGAGATTCGTTCCCGGTGATCCGCTGGAGAGTTCAACTCGACTGGGTCCACTCGTCTCTGCCGTACAGCGGGATCGGGTTATTGGGTACATCGAAGTCGGCATTGCCGAGGGTGCTCGGGTATTGGTTGGCGGTCCCCAGCGTCCGCCGGGCGAGGGATATTTCGTAACGCCAACGGTGTTCACGGATGTGACTGGGGACATGCGGATTGCACAGGAGGAGATCTTCGGGCCAGTACTGGTGGTGATCCCGGTTGATTCCGAACAGGAGGCCTTGGCTGCTGCCAACAACTCGGCGTACGGACTCGCAGGTGCGGTGTGGTCTGCAGATCGGGAACGCGCTGCAGCCTTTGCACGCAAGATTCGCACGGGGCAGGTGGCTATCAACGGTGGGGCTTTCAACGCCCGTGCTCCATTTGGGGGCTACAAGATGTCGGGCAACGGACGTGAACTTGGCAAGTACGGACTTGAGGAGTACTTCGAGTACAAGGCGCTCGTCTACTAACACACGCCGAGTTCGGTCAGCGCTGTACTGGGAGGAATCATGTCGTCACTTGTAACTGTGCAAAGCATTGGCGAAGTTGTGGTCTTGCGCATGGATCACGGCAAGGTCAATGCGCTCGATGTCGAACTGCTCATCGCCGTGCGCGAGGCTTTCGAACAAGTCCCCCCCGAGTCCGCGATCGTGCTCACTGGAAATGACCGAGCATTCTCAGCCGGCTTGGATCTTCGGCGGCTGCTGGATTCACCATTGCAGTACTCCGATCAATTGCTCGACGAGCTCGCAGCAACCTGTCTGAGGATCTTCGATCATCCCCATCCGGTGATTGCAGCCGTGAACGGCGCGGCGATTGCAGGCGGCGCGATGCTTGCTCTCGCCGCAGATGTTCGCATCATGTCCCAAGGAGTCATCGGCCTGCCTGAGTTGCGCGTGGGAGTGCCGATCCCCTCGGTGCTGATGGAACTGGCTCGCTACGTGCTGGGAAGCCACCTGCCTCGTCATGTCCTCAATGGTCTTGCGATAGATCCGGAGGCAGCCCTTGCGATCGGAATGGTCGATGAGCTCGCCAAGCCGGACGAGCTGCTGGATCGCGCTGTTACCGAGGCTCAAGGTCTTGCATCCGTCCCGACGGTCACATTTGCGCTGATGAAGCAGGCATTGCATGCAGAGGCCCGCGATCTCATGGAGGCAGGCACACCGGCTGGTGACGACGAGGTTGCCGATGCCTGGCAGGCGGCAGAGGTGCGTGCGCAGATTCAGGCCCAGGTTGATCGAATGACGAAGCGCCAATGACGGCAGTTGGTAGTGTGCCGGGTCGGAAGCCGTAGCTCCGAACACATCACGGAGGCCACCATCAGTACGTCTTTGCCTGACAATCATTCGCCCGAGTCTCTCTACGCGAACATCAAGATGCCGCGACTTCTGGACCTCTTGCATCTGGAGGAAACCAATCACGATGTATTTCGGGCGAAGACCATTTTCGAGGATCCCATCAATCTCTACGGCGGTCAGGTAGCGGCACAGGCTCTGCGCGCTGCTGGCACGACAGTGCCGCAAGGCCGTACTCCGCACTCCTTCCACTGCTACTTCCTGCGTGCAGGGGATCCCAGGCTGCCTGTGGACTACTTCGTGAATCGCGATCGCGATGGTCGCGCCTATTCAGCGCGCACTGTGAGCGCGATGCAGGATGGTCGCGAGATCCTCACGATGAGCACCTCCTTTCATGTCGAGGAAGAAGGTCCTGATATCCAGCCGTCAGGCATCCCCGATGTGCTGTTCCCCGATGATCCGCGTGCCAAGCCGATGAAGACCCGGACCGTTGACATCGACTACCGCGATCCACGATTGGTATCAGAAGACACCATGGTTCGCCAGATCTGGGCCAAAGCCACTGTCGACTTGGGTGATGACCCTCTTCTGCACGCGTGTGTGACCGCGTATGTCTCTGACATGTTCACCGGGCTCTTCACTCTCACGCCTCGACGCAACGATGTTGCATTGAGCAGCCTGGATCATGCGATGTGGTTCCTGCGCCCGGCGCGCGCGGACGAGTGGTTCTTCATGGAACTGTTCGGCGAGTCCTTGAACGGTGGCCGCGGACTCTATTCGGGGTCGATGTTCAATGAACGTGGCGAGCTGATCGCGCGCATCATGCAGGAATCCCTGTTTCGCGCTCGCAAGCACTAGCCAGTCATATAGCGGTACTTGGCGAGCGCCTCCTGCATAGCGATGGTCTTGGCCTTGGTCCAACCGGGCGGGCTGAGCGTCAACGCAATTGCTGGGCCCGAGGCGCCGATGTAGTTGTGCCCGACCTCGGGTGGTTCACCCCCACTGACCAGATCCATACCGACCTGCAAACAGGTGATGATCCAGCTGTAGCGAATATTCGGGTCGACTCCAGGCCCAAGTGGAGGGTCAATCCAATCTGGTCGATTGAAGAGCAGATCCCAACTCCAGTACACGACCGGGTCGTTGGGGTGTGCGGCGATCGCGATCGACTTCCCTGCGGGCGCCGAAGCAGTCAAGAGCTCCTCGCTGCTGATGAACACGCGCGCGGCTGAACCATCGCCGATGACTGGTTGCCAAGCTGGACCAGCAGTGCGATCGGCCTGCCAGGCCTTCCAGAGAACCGAACCCGCAGGTGGGCCGATCCAGATGACTGAAGAGAGATCTGCCAGCACATCTGCAGGAGTGGATGAGCTGTTCCAAGCCGCCTGACTGCCGAATGCACCGAGGGATTCTCCGAACAGCACGAGCTTGGGCCGGTGATCGACCGGATGCGTTCGCCAAGCTTCAATGATGGTGTGAATCGTGTCGGCATTCTGAATCTGGGTGGTCTCCTGGTCGACGAGAAATCCGATCCAGCTGGGAACGGCGCTGTACTGCACACCGATGCTCGCGATATCCCCGCTGGTCACAGTTTCAAGGCTGTTGATGGCATCAGGCTCCACCCAGCCCGTGCCAGTCAGGGCAATGATCGCGAGGTACTCGCGATCCCATGCGCGAGTTCGGTCGAGCTCCTTCACCGCCAGATCGCTGCGCTCCTGTGGGCTGGGTGCCTGGTCGACTCCCACGTAGAGTCGAATCGGCGTGCGTGCAGGGGTCTTGGTGATCGCCGAGATCTCACTGGGCTGCATGGTGTTGCTCACGAAGAATCGGCCTTCGCGTCCGAGAGACTCCCATGGAGTCAGGCTGCCCGTGCTTCCGCTGTTGGCGCCAAGCTCATCCTGAGATTGACCAGAAGTGTCGGCATTGATGGCTTCATAGGACGCCAGGAGTCGATTGAATCCAAGCCCGATCGCGGAATTGAACAGCAGGATGACGATGAGCGTTGCCGTGACTCGAACGATCATCACGCGGCGGTATTGGCGCTGAGGTCCACGGCCGGTTGTCCAGCGCCACAGTGGCGGAATTGCCGTAGCCAGGCGTGCCAGGGAGTTGGTGCCCAATCGAATGCTTCGGGCGATGGCGATCAGCACAAGGCCGAAGGCCAGGCTGGCCAGCAGCACGATCAGCGTTGATGCCAATGTCCCTGGCATATCGAGTTCGAACTGTTGTTCCAACTGCCAGTTGATCGCAATCGGCGTGAAGATGAGCGCTGGTATCCACGCGATCACGATGAGTATCAAGCGGAGAGATCCATGCAATTGCCTGCTCGAGGTGATGGGCAGTTTGCGCCAGGCCCAGCCGATGCTGGCACCGACCGCATAGCCCAAGGCGGCACCCACGGAGGCAAGGACGATGAGCAGGCCGATAGGTCGAGGCAGCAGCGAGGGAGTCATGGCGATGACGTACCCCGGGGCGGCGAGCGCCATGCCGACTGCGCTCAGGGGTGCACGCACGACGCGACGGCGCAAAGGCGGCGAGAATGGGGGAACGCTCATGTCAGCAGTATTTCGTCCCGGCCCTCATCCCGATCAACGGCACGCATGTAGCGTTTGAGCATGACGAATATCGCTCCATTCCTGTGGTTTGACTCCCAGGCTGCAGAGGCGATGAACTTCTATGTCGGGTTGTTCGAGGACTCTCAAGTGCTCAGCATTCAGCAGGCATCTGACGATGGACCGGTGCTCTCGGTCTCGTTCTCAATCGGAACTCAAACCTTCCACGCCATCAATGGCGGCCCACACTATGTGCTCACGCCAGCTACCTCCTGGATGGTCACCTGCACGTCGCAGAGGGAGATTGACCGATTGTGGGACGCCCTCGCCGATGGCGGGAAGCCAGATCAGTGTGGCTGGGTCACCGACCGGTTCGGAGTCACCTGGCAGATCGTGCCGGAGGTACTGCTGACACACCTTGGCAACCCTGACCCTCAGATTGCCGTGCGAGTGCAGGAAGCGATGCTGGCGATGACCAAGATTGATATCGCCGGAATCGAAAGGGCAGTTTCCGGCACGTAGTTCAGATGCAGATTGCATCGACACGAGCTGCAAGCTCGAAGTCGAGAGTGGTCAGTCCGCCCTTGTCGTGTGTCATCACCGACACTCGCAGTTTGGTCCAGCGCACATCGATGTCTGGGTGATGATCCATGGCCTCGGCGGCCTCCGCTATCGCATCCACCCACTGCATCACCGAAGCGAAATCCTTGGCCTCTGCGGTCCGCGTGAGCTGGCCCCGTTCGAGAAACCACAAGGGGAATTCCACAAGTCGGAGAGCAACTTCCTCATCTGAGAGCAGTGGCGGACGCATCCCGTCACGGTACTCGCACCGAGTGGGGTGCTGCCCGCACTTGGAGCACCCCACTCAACTGGTGCAGATCAGGCGGGCACCTGCTGCGCGATTTTGGCAGCAGTCATCACCCACTGCGTGCCATCGTCGGTGTATCCCGCAGGCGGCACATCCTTGACCTGATCGGTCTTGGTGTAGGCCGACCCATTGTCGGTGTATCCCGCAGGCGGCCCATTCTTGACGCTTGCGTAGTAGCCGTCTGCAATCACCGCGTAGTAGCCGGCAGCGCTGCCGTCATTGGCATTCCACGCATCCTTCGCGTAGTAGGTACCGCCGTTGGGCGAGGATGAATAGTCCACGTGCGATCCCGTCTGAATGAACTGCTGGTGGTAGCCGTACGGGACGGTGCTCGTCACCGCATGGAAGGTGTAGGCCAGAGCCTTCTGACATTGCGCGCCCGCATCGGCGAATCCCGCTGGGCAGACCCAAATCGTGCGCATGGCAGGGCCGGGTGCTGGAGCTGGCGCTGGAGTTGGGGGCGCCGGAGCCGGATCCGCTGCCGGAGGTGGTGGCGCAGCTACTGGGGTTGCGGTCACGGGCTGCATAATCGCTGCTGGCTGATCGACCAGCACACCGGTGAATTGCGCCAGGCTTTGCTGCATGGTTGCTGAGCTGGATCGACCCGTGCTTG